>JAAYGG010000089.1 GCA_012727895.1 Bacillota bacterium | reverse complement strand
GTGGTTCTCTCCCCCGTAACCTCCCGGATCACACCGTTTTTCTTGTCGATCGCCCCCGGCTGCCAAGCGGTAAGAGTCCCGTCCTCAACAAAGAAGATCCCTCTTTCCACCCTTTCCGCCTGGAGGATCTGGGGGTCATAAACCAGATCAAAAGAGGCCCCGTTTAACATTGGGATATGTTCCGCCCTTATCTCCACACCAAGATAATCCCCGGTTTCATAATGGTCGCGCAAGGGGACTACCCGTACTTTCGGCGTAAGCACTGGCAGTTCAATGAGGACAATCCTCATCTCCGGGGCGGTCATTTCCGATTCGACCCGGATCCCTTGAAAAGTCCGGCTGCCCGTGGCTTCCGGATGCAAATACCAGAGCAGTTCATAACTCTCGCCGGGCGCCAACTGTCCCACATATTTATGGCGCAACTCACCGGGGGCCATCTCCATACCCGGTCCCAACTGGAGGCCGGCAATAACCCGGTAGGCAGTGGATTCACCGGTGTTTTGCACCGTTGCCACCAGGGGATAAGGCACGGGCGCCAACTTCTCATTGACCACCTTCAGCGGCGGCGGGTTCTTAACGGTCAGGGACAATTTGGGCGGGCCGATTAGGCGGATACTCCGCACCGCCCTGTTCTCCGGCAGGTTGACAGCGGAGACCACCACATCAAACTGGAGCTGGCCGGTGACGGTGCCGTCCGGCTTCACTTCCCAGTGGACTTGTTTAATCTCGCCGGGCCTGATATTGCCCAGGGCCGATTCGGCCGGGCGCCGCCCGGTTAAGACCAGCCCCCGCGGCAGGTTCAGGCGGACCCGGGCATTGTGGGCCGGGCCGGCGCCGGTATTTTCAATATACGCGATGATCGAATAACTCTTCTCCGTCGCCACCAGGGGGATCTCCGCCGGGGAAGTCACGCCCAGTTGCAACTCCCCGGGTTTAACCGTAACCCCGCCCAAGCCATAATAGAGCACATAAGTACAGGTATCCGCCGGCGCCACTGTAACCGGCTCCCATTTGTAAACCGCAGCGCTGTCCAGTTCAAACTCGCCGGCCCTGGTGAAATCTCTCCCCTTGACCAGCGGCACGTCCCAGTGGTGATCGGCAACCGTTCCCCAGTTGGTAAAATAGAGATAATCGGGGGGAGTGGCTTCCCTGCCCTTCAGGGTGCCCTGGGCGATCACCCGCGGATTGGTCAGGGTATCAAAGGCCTGCCAAAACTCGGGGAGTTCCTCCCGGGGAAAGACAGTATCAGTGACAATGGCGGTTTCGCCGAGGCGGAAAGGATTCCCGTCATTCGCACCGAGCATTGTATCGATGACTACCCGTAACCCTACCTCCCGCGGTTTCTCATCCCGGTTAACGATGGTATACTGGATTTTGGCGGTATCCGGGAGCATGGTTGTGGTGCTCTCCACCACCGCGATTTCCTGTACTACCTCGACCGTATCAAAACGGCAAACCGTTCTGATGATCCCCTTCTCCTTATCCAGGACCGGACCGGCAATTACCTGGCCAAACTCGCCGCTGCCGCCGGAACGCTTCCCGGTCCGCCCGCCAAAAATATAATCCTTACCGTCAATCCGGACCGTCGTATAAGAGGTCCAGGGGTTTTCAAAACCATAGATTAAAGGCTGTTCCTCGTCCCCGCTCCGGAAAGGATCGCCGCCGGTGACTTTCACGCCGAACCTGCCGGTACCATCAGGAGATCTATTAACCGCCACCGCAATATATTCATTGCTCAGAACCAAACGGTTTGGATCAAGCTGCTCCAAATCTTCAAGGCTTTCAACAACCGGGAGTTCGCCGGTTTCTCCGGCGGTCTCCGGGGTTTCCTGGCTTTGTACCGCAACGCCGGCAATTAGCATGGCCGCCAAAAGCACCAGCCCGGTTTTCCAGTAACTCTTCATCTCAAGAATCTCCCCCTTCCGGAGATAAATAAAGGGCATCGCCAATAAACTCGATTTTTGGGCGCCCTTCCTGCTGCGTAAAGATGACCTCGACCGTAACCTTGTAAGGCGCGGGCGCCGGTTCAAACCGCCAATAACTCGCTACTGTTCTCAGGCAGTGTTCATCCAGGCGCTGGTCGCCGGAGGACCGGAGAATTACCGGTTCGGTCAAGAGTTTGCCGTCGGCGGCCAGGAAAACCTCCAGGAGAACACGGCCTTCGACCCCTTCATGCAGGAGGTCCTTGTGGTAAGTTATGGGATAGGAAGCCACCATCCCCCTGCCCGCACCCAACGGCGGCAGCGGCGGTTCCGCTTCCGCACCCTCTTCTTCAGGAGCTTGAACTTGGTTTTCGTCGGGGAGTCTCTGTTCATCCGTGACGGTTTCCGCAGGTTCTCTGGGCGGATCAGGAACAACAGGAACGGGTGGTTCCTCTTTTTCCACGGTTGGCGCCGCTTGCCGTGGCGCCGGTTGCTCCTGCACCACCTCGGCCACCTCCGCCTTGGCCTCTCTTTTCGGTGGAACCTCTTCCTTTCTTGCCGGGGGGTCTTTTCTCTCCGGCGCCGGTCTTTCTGTCACGGCCGGTTTTTTCTCTTCCACCACTACCAGCCGGGAGTAGACAGGAATAATCCGGGACTGCCCGGCTTCCACGCCCCATTGGGCCCCCCAATTACAAAGAAAGAAAAGGAGGTGTATTCCTGAAGCCAGGATGAAAGAGTAAAACCCACGCAGATTATCTTGTGAGCGGAGTTTTCTTCCCACTCCAACTCCCTCGTTTCTATTTTTTCTGCCCGCGCACAGCTGCGCTCTTTTCCACTCCGAGAGCAGGAAGGGTAACCCCGGCGGCGGTTATGGCATCCATAACCTCAACCAGCCGGCCATATCTGACCTGGCTATCGGCGTTGATCACCACCAGCAAATCCGGGCGCCGCGCCACCATCGGCTCCAAGGTGGCCGTCAATTTCTCCAGGGAAATGGGTTCCTGGTCGGTCAAGAAAACCTGTCCCTGGGGGTTCACAGTCACCACCACCCGCTGTTCTTCAAGGGTTACGGCCTGTTGGGATTGGGGCAATTCAATGGGAATCCCGGAAACCCCCGTCCGGAACGTGGTGAAAAACATAAAAAAGGCCATCAGGAAAAAGGTAATATCAATCAAGGGGATGATATCCACTCTCGGTTCACGGGAAGGGGTCCATTTAAAGATCATTGGCCCGCCCTCCTGTTTTTGTAGGCTTCCAACAGGTCTTTAGAGAAATGGTTCATCTGGTCAATGCGGCGTTGTACAAGATTATTTAACCAGTGCAGGATAAAGAGGCTGGGTACGGCGATGATCAAACCGGCGGCAGTGGTGATCAAAGCCTCGGCGATCCCACGGCTGATGGCGGTCATAGAAGGTAACCCTTCCGTAACGGAAAGGATCTGAAAGCTCTTAATAATCCCGAGGACTGTTCCTAAAAGCCCCAGCAGGGGAGCGGCTGTAATAATGCTATTGAAAAGGCCCAGCCCCCGTTCCATCTGCTTAATCTCCATCTCCCCGCAGTCTTTAAGGTTCTCTTCCATCTCCGGAAGATCCTTGCCATAGGCAACCAGTCCCGCCTGTAAGACCCGGGCCACCGGGTGGTTTATTCTTTGGAGGTATTGTATGGCATCAAGAGGCGCATCTTTTTCCAGTAACCGCAAGACGACCCGCTTAATCTCGTCGAGATCCCCACGGTGACTAAGGAAATACCAAAGACGTTCAATGGTGATGGTGATTACGAGGATCGAACATAATAATAGCGGGTACATCACAGGGCCGCCCTTTAAAAAGATCTGCCACATAAAAATTCTCCTTCCCCTCTTAAACGTCAAGGTCAAAAGATTCATTCCTTGGCAAATCAGGCATTATCAGCCTGCTTTAGACTTCGCTGAAGAAGGATAAAATCCTTCTCGCAACAGGCGGATCCGAAAGGAAAATATTGGTTGAGGCACGCGTGGGTTTTCCCGGCAACACCCCCGCGCGTCACTGTGCACCCCCTTGCAAACGCTGGAGTTCCCGCCAGCCGATATCCCGGCGGTAATAGCAACCGGAAAAACGAATCAGTTCCGCCCCGCGATAGGCCTTATCCAGCGCTTCGGGGAGGGTGGCGCCAATCCCCACCAGGTTCAGGACCCGGCCGCCGCTGGTTCTCCAGGCGCCCTCTTTCCGTTCGGTCCCGGCATGGAAAACCAGGAGGTCCTCCAGGCCGGCCGCTTCTTCAAGGCCGGTGATCTCTTGCCCGGTTTTGTAGGATCCAGGGTACCCGCCGGAAGCCAGGACAACACAGGCGGCAGCCCCTTGCCGCCAGGAAAGGGAGACCCCGGCCAGGTTTCCGGCGAGCACGGCAGAGATCACCTCCACCAGATCGGTTTCTAGCAAAGGCAGGATTACCTGGGTTTCCGGGTCGCCGAACCGGACATTAAACTCCACCACCTCCGGGCCGTTCTTGGTCAACATCAACCCGGCATAAAGGACCCCGGTATAGGGGTGGCCTTCTTTATTCATCGCCTGGATCACCGGTTCCAGGATTCTGGCGGTGGCCGTGGCCAGCAGTTCCGGGGTTAAGATGGAAGCCGGGGCGTAGGCCCCCATACCGCCAGTATTGGGTCCCTGGTCTCCCTCGCCGATTCTCTTGTGATCCTGGGCCGCCAGCAAGGGAAGAATGGTCTTCCCGTCGGTTACCGTCAGGAGCGAAACCTCTTCGCCGGAAAGGCGCTCCTCAATCACCACCCGGTTCCCGGCATCCCCGTATATCTTCTCCTCCATCAATTGGTCGATGGCCGCTTCCGCCTCCGCGACGCTGGACGGCAGGATGACTCCCTTCCCTGCAGCCAGCCCGTCGGCTTTGATTACCAGCGGGTCTTTTCTGGACCGGATGTATTCTTTGGCTGCATCCGCATTGTCGAAAACCCTAAAGGGGGCCGTAGGCACCCCGTACTTGGCCATAATCTCCTTGGCAAAAACCTTACTCGCTTCCAAACGCGCCGCCGCCCGGGACGGGCCAAAGAGCGGCAATCCCCGGCGGGCAAAGGCATCCGCGATTCCCAGGGCCAAGGGGACCTCCGGCCCCACCACCGTAAAATCAATCCGGTTTTTCTCTGCCCAGTCTGCCAAGTCTTCAATCCCGCCCGCCTTTATGGTTACCGGCTCCGCCACCTCTGCAAGGCCGTCGTTACCCGGGGTGACAAAGATCTTTTCCACCCGTGGGCTCTGGGCGATCTTCCAGGCCAGGGCATGTTCACGGCCGCCGGAGCCGACAATTAAGATCCGCATTATCCTCACCGCCTCTTGGTATTACTATGAAAAACTCTCATGTCTAGTCTGCCCGTTGTTTGATCCGGGTTCTGAGTCCATTGATCTCCAGCGCATCTTCGACCATTAACTGCAACGCCCGCGGGTAAAGCCGGTGTTCGACTTCTAAAACCCGCTGCGCCAGGGTCTCCGGGGTATCGTCATCCTCCACCGGGACAACTTCCTGGCAGATGATCGGTCCGCCATCGATCTCCTCGGTTACTATATGTACGGTTGCCCCTGAATATTTGGCGCCGGAGGCAAGGACCGCCCGGTGGACGTGCATACCGTACATCCCCTTGCCGCCAAAAGCCGGCAGGAGTGAAGGGTGGATATTAATGATCCGCTGGGGAAAAGCCGCCAGCAGCCTGTAAGGGAGGATCAGGGTAAAACCGGCCAGGCAGATAAGGTCAATCTCCGTTTCATACAGGCGTTTCAGCAAGGCGTCGGCAAAAGCATCCTGATCGGCAAAATCAGCCGGTGAAAAGACCGCCGTTGGAATCCCGTGGCGTTCAGCCCGTTCTAAGGCCAAGGCTTCCGGCTTGTTACTGACCACCAGGGCAATTTCCGCCGGAATCCCGTGTTCAGCAATACCCTCAATCAATGCCTGCAGGTTGGAGCCGCGGCCGGAAACAAAAACTGCCACTCTTTTTCGTTTTTTAGTAATAGCAATCACCCCCGCCCATTCTTCAATCTGGTGCGGAATTGTGAAACGCCGCCCCTGTCATTATGTTCATGTTATGAACTGAAAACCACCGCTTTTTCGCCCTCTTCCAACCAGCCAAGGCAGTAGGGTTTTTCTCCAACCGCCTCCAGTTTCCTCTTGAATTCAGCCTCTGCTCCCGGGCTGACTATGCAAACCATACCGATTCCCATATTAAAGGTGCGGTACATCTCCGTCTCCGGGACCTTCCCCGCCTCCTGTATAACCTGGAATACGGGCGGTACCGGCCAGGAATCTTTTTTCACCACCGCCCGGCGGTTTGCCGGGAGAACCCGCGGGATATTATCGATAAAGCCGCCGCCGGTCAGATGGGCAAGGCCTTTTACCAGCCCGGCCTGGATCACCTCTTTTAGGACCGGAAGATACGAGCGGTGCGGGATGAGCAACTCCTCCCCCACGCTCCTCCCCAATTCCTCCATGTAGGTGCCGGGTTCTTTCTTTAAAACCTCAAAAAAGATGCGCCGGGCAAGGGTATACCCGTTCGTGTGCAGGCCGGAAGAGGCCAGGCCGTAAAGGAGATCCCCTGCCGCCATCTCCACTTTTGGTAAGAGTTTTTCTTCCTCAACCACACCAACGATGGTGCCGACCAGATCGTACTCGCCCTCTTGATAAAAACCGGGCATTTCCGCGGTTTCGCCGCCCAAAAGCACACAGCCGGCTTCCTGGCAGGCAGCGGCCAAGCCGGAAACAATCTCTTCGATGACCGCCGGGGCCACCTTCCCGGTACCGATATAATCCAGGAAAAAGAGGGGAGCAGCCCCTTGCACCAGAATATCATTAACGCAGTGGTTCACCAGATCCCGGCCGACCGTATCATGTTTCTCCATGGCGAAGGCTACTTTCAGTTTTGTTCCCACCCCGTCGGTACTGGCGACCAGGACCGGTTTTTTATATTCCCCGGCGGGAAAGGCGAAAAGACCCCCAAAACCGCCTTCTTCTCCCCGCACCAGCAAATTGCGGGTTGCCTTAAGGTGCTGCCGGATGCGCCGGGCCGCTTCGTTCCCGGCATCAATATTCACCCCGGCTTTTTCATAACTCCATTCCATTTTTACCCCTCCCCCTTCTTTCCTGTAGCCGACGGGATTGGATATCCCTTGCCGAAACAGCCGTAACAATGCTGATCGGCCATGGCACCCAGGGCCTTTTTCAGACCTTCGACCGAAAGGTAGGTCAAGGTATCAACCCCAAGGTAACTCCGGATCTCTTCCACAGTATGGCTGGCGGCAATGAGATCTTTCCGGACCGAGGTATCAATCCCGTAATGACAAGGGTGGGTAACGGGGGGAGAACTGATACAGAGATGCACTTCCCGCGCCCCCGTTTCCCGCAGCAGGTGAATGATATTGGCGCTGGTCGTCCCCCGGACGATTGTATCGTCAATAACCACTACCCGCCGGTCTTTGATCACGTTCTCCACGGGGTTGAGCTTGATCCGGACCCCCAAATCCCGCATCTCCTTGCTGGGCTGGATAAAAGTCCGCCCTACATACGGATTTTTATAAAGCCCGACGTCATAAGGGATCCCGGAAGTCTCGGCAAACCCCAGAGCCATGGCAATACCCGTATCCGGAACCGGGACCACCACATCGGCCTCACCCGTAAATTCCCGGGCCAGTTGCCGCCCTAATTGTTTCCGGATCTCATGAACACTCAGCCCGTCAATGATACTGTCCGGGCGGGCAAAATAGATATACTCAAAAACACAGAGGGCTTTTTTTGCCGCCGGTTGCAGCTGCCTGGAGAGAACCCCGTCCTTATTGATGACCACCACTTCGCCGGGTTTGAGATCCCGGATAAACCTTGCCCCCAGAGAAGTGAAGGCGCAGCTTTCCGAGGAAATTAGATACGTGTCATTGAGTTTGCCCAGGCAAAGAGGGCGCATACCGTGGGGGTCCCTTACCCCGATGAGGGCGTCCCCGGAGATGATCACCAATGAAAAGGCGCCGGCCAGTCTTTCCGCAGTCCGGACCACCGCATCAACCAGGGATTCCTGGCTGTACCCGGCGAGTAAATCCATGATAATCTCCGTATCCGTGGTAGTCTGAAAGATTGACCCCTTCTCCAGAAGCTCCCGGCGCAGTTCATCGGCGTTGACCAGATTCCCGTTGTGCGCCATGGCTAAATATCCCCTGGAACACCGGCCAAACAGCGGCTGGGTATTCCCTTTGTAAGTGGCGCCGGCCGGGGAATAACGGACATGGCCAATGCCGATCCTTCCTTGCAGGTTGTTGAGGATCTCCGTCTCAAAAACCTGGGAAACCAGGCCCATATCCCGATGGGCGGTCATTTTTTCCCCGTCGGAGACCACGATCCCCGCACTCTCCTGCCCGCGGTGTTGGAGGGCATACAGCCCCATATAGATTAGGGCTGCCGCGTGCGTCGTCTCCCCTGCGCCGTAAACCCCAAAGAGACCGCAGGCTTCTTCCGGTTTATCGAGAAAAAGATCGGACACTTCTTCCCCTTCTTTCCTTTGAGAGTAATTTGAACAAAAAAACGGACAGGTGGGCCGGTTAACCTATCCGCCGGAGTTCCGCGCATACATGGAAGGAAGTTGATGGTTACGGATAAATTCTAGCAAATTGGCGGAATTCTTGTCAATGTATAAATGGTGAACAACTTAGCGGTCGTCTTTATTCTCCAGTAATTCCCTGTAGCCTTTTTGGGCCAGGGTTTCCGCCTTCCTGCGGCACTCCTCCCGCAGGGATTGGCGATAAGCCGCCAGTTTCTCCTTGAGGGCGGGATCGGAAAGGGAAAGGATCGCCACTGCCAGCAAGGCGGCGTTTTTTGCCCCGTTGATCCCGACGGTAGCCACAGGGATTCCGGAAGGCATCTGCACCATGGAAAAGAGGGCGTCTTCCCCCTGCAGGGGGCCGCTGGCAATTGGGACCCCGATCACCGGGATGCTGGTCCGGGCGGCCAGCACACCAGGGAGATGGGCGGCCATCCCGGCGCCGGCGATCAAGACGCCGTACCCTTCCTCTTCGGCCCGGGCGGCAAATTCCATGGTTTCAACAGGTGTCCGGTGGGCGGAGAGGATCGCCATCTGAAATTCAACCCCAAAAGCCTCTAAAACCTCGGCGGCCTTAGCCATAACCGGCAGATCCGAATCGCTTCCCATAATAATGGCCACACGCTTTTTGATCTTGGGTCAACTCCTTCGCTCACAGTTTCCTGCTTCCCGGTTTGACCAGGGGTATTTGTTCACGGCACAAAGGGCATTCCTCCGGGGAATAGGTTTTAATGGTGACGGTTAGCAAGGCCTCCACCCGGGTGTCAAATTTGGCCTTCCCGCCGCTGCGGTCAACAAAGACCCCTACTCCCCTGACATCGCCCCCGGCCGCCCGTACCGCCTGGATTACTTCCTGGACTGAACCGCCGGTGGTGATAACATCTTCAACCACCAGGACCTTCTCGTCTTCGTCAATCTCAAACCCCCGGCGGAAGACCATCTTCCCGTTTTCGCGCTCGGCAAAAATCGCCCGGGTTTGCAAGATCTTTGCCACCTCGTAGGCGATGATAATCCCGCCAACCGCCGGCGCTGCCACAACATCGATCTCCTCGCCTTTAAACTTTTTGGCCAATTCGTAACAGAGGGTCTCAGTAAAACGCGGGTATTGGAGAACCCGGGCACACTGGATATACTCGCCGCTGTGCCGCCCCGAAGTGAGCAGGAAATGCCCCTCCTGCCACACCTGGGTTTCACGAAAGATCCTCATAATCTCCTTCTCCGACAGCATTCTTTTCCTCCCTACTATTCTCTTTTCTCTCCGCGGATAACCTTTCGGTTACGGGCTGCAATGGGCTGCGCCGATCAGGTCCCGAATGGTCTCTTCTGGATTTTTAGCCAAAAAACCCTGAAGTCCTTCAATAACCTTCAGCGGGGAGAAGGGATCAAGGAAAAGCCCGGTCCCTATCGCCACCGCCGTGGCTCCGGCCATAATAAATTCCAAGGCATCGCGGTAATTTATTATCCCGCCCATCCCGACCAGGGGAACGGTTACCGCCTGGTAGACCTGCCAGATCATGCGCAGGGCCACCGGTTTGACCGCCGGTCCGGAGAGCCCGCCAAAGACGTTGCCCAGTACCGGCCGGCGTTTCTCCGGATCAATCGCCATCCCGGAAAGGGTATTAATCAAGGTGAGGGCGTCGGCACCCGCATCCACTACCGCCTGGGCGATCTCCACGATATCGGTGACATTGGGCGAGAGTTTCACCCAGACCGGTAATGAAGTGGACTGCCTCACCATCCGGGTCACCGCCGCTGCGCTCTCCGGATGAACGCCGAAGGTCATGCCGCCTTTTTTCACATTGGGGCAGGAGATATTCACTTCCAGCGCGGCTAGGCCCGTTTCCTTGTCGAGGATCTCTGCCAGCCGCCCGTACTCATCCAGTGAAAACCCGGAGATATTGACGATTATTTCTGTTCCCAGATCCCGCAGCCGGGGCAGTTCTTCCTCGATAAACTTGTGTACCCCCGGGTTTTCCAGGCCGATCGAATTCAAAAGCCCGGCCGGGGTCTCCATTAGACGCGGCGGCGGGTTGCCGGCGCGGGGTTCCAGGGTTATCCCGGTAACCATCACCCCGCCCAGGGCGGAAATGGGGAACAACCTCTCATATTCACGGGCAAACCCAAAGGTGCCCGAGGCGACAAGGACCGGATTTTTCAAGGTGACCCGGCCGACTCTGGTTTCCAGGGACGAAGCAGTGGTCAAGAGAATTTCACCTCCCCGGCGGGAAATACCGGCCCGTCCGTGCAGACCCGGCGGTAACCGTGGACCGTCTCGCAGACGCAGCCCATACAGGCGCCAATCCCGCAAGCCATCGCCTCTTCCAAGCAAAGCTCCCCCGGTATCCCGTATTTGGCCATCAGTTCCTGGACTGCCTGGAGCATCGGCCGGGGCCCGCAGGCACAGTAAAAATCAAACTCTCCCGGAGAAATTCTCATCGCCTCCGCCGCTCCGGTCACCGTGCCGTGGAAACCGGCGCTGCCGTCGTCGGTTGCCGTAAGGACCTTAACCCCAGCCGCCTGCCAGAGGTCGAGAAAAACCAGTTCTTCCTTGGTGCGCGCCCCATAAAGCAAAACAAACTCCTGGTTATGTTCAGTAGATGAACCTACTTTACCTTCCTGTTCAACCAGGCCGAACAAGGCGGGCATGCCGGTGCCCCCGGCAAAAAGCAGGATCCGGTGGTATTTCTCCAGGGAGGAAAAACCCCTGCCCAAAGGGCCAAGGAGCGACAGGGAATCACCCGGCCGGCGCCGGGCCAGCCAGTCGGTACCCCTGCCGACAACACGGAAGATTATCTCAATTCTTCCTGCAGCGGGATGATAACGGAAAATATTGAGCGGCCTCAATAAGAGCGGGTCCAAAGACTGCTCGTCCGCGCAGCGGACCATCACGAACTGGCCGGGACCGCTCTCTTTGGCGATCTGCGGCGCTGTTAAAACCAGATGGTAGAGGCCGGTCGCCTCTCCCAGGGGTGAAAGACTGATTACCCCGGCGGTTTCTACCTGCATCCCCCAATCAACTCCTTTAAAACTCCTTATAGACCCATTCCCCGCCGACCATGGTCGCCACAGCCTTCCCCTTCAGCTTCCACCCGACAAATGGGGAATTCCCGCTTTTTGAGGCAAATTCCTCCTCCTTAACCTCCCACTCCCGGTCCGGATCGACCAGGATCAGGTCGGCCGGTGAACCCTCCGCCAAAGTCCCACCGGGGACCCCCAGGAGGCGGGCGGGGGAAAGGGAGAGCAAGTCCACAATTTTAGCCAGGCTCAAAAAGCCGGTATGGTAAAACTCGGTTAAAATCAGGCCCAATGCAGTCTCCAACCCGGTCATGCCAAAGGGGGCCCGTCCAAATTCCTGGTTCTTCTCTTCCCTGGTGTGCGGGGCGTGATCCGTGGCAATCAGATCGATCGTCCCGTCCAGGAGCCCTTTGCGCAAGGCCTCCCGGTCTTCCTTTGTACGCAAAGGCGGGTTGACCTTGGTGGTGGTATAATAATCCGCCACATCCTCATCGGTTAAGATGAGATGGTGCGGGGTAACCTCCGCCGTTACCTTCACCCCTCTTTTTTTTGCCTCCCGGATTAGGTCCAGGCTTCTTCCACTGCTCACATGTTGAATATGGATCCGGGCCCCGGTCTCCTCGGCCAGTAATAGGTCCCTGGCCACCATCGCCGTTTCGGCAACCGACGGGTAACCCTTCAGCCCGAGCCGGGTGGAGGTGAAACCTTCATGCATCTGGCCGCCGGCGGAGAGGTTTTCATCTTCACAATGGAGGAGAAAGGGTTTCCCAAACAACTGCCCGTACCTAAAGGCGTTCCTGGCCAATTCAGAGTTCATCACCGAACGGCCGTCATCGGAGAAGGCCACGGCCCCGTTGGCGACCAAGTCGCCCATCTCCGCCAGTTCCAGTCCTTCACCGCCTTTGGTTATATTACCCACCGGGTAAACCCGCGCGGCTTTTACTTCCGCCGCTTTAGCCCGGACATAAGCAAGGACGCTGCCGTTATCTGCCGGCGGCTTGGTGTTGGGCATGGCCACTACGGAGGTGAACCCGCCCTTTACCGCCGCCCGGGTCCCGGAGGCGATCGTCTCCTTTTCCTCCTCTCCCGGTTCGCGGAGGTGAACATGGAGATCGATTAAGCCGGGCATGACAACATATGGGGAAGCGTCGATTATTTCACAGCCGGCGGCGGCCGCCTCCTCCGCCAAAGACGGGCCCACCCGGTTTATTTTCCCGTCCACAACCAGGATATCCACAGTGCAATCACGACCGGCCGCCGGGTCGATCAAGCGGCCGCCCTTAAGACAGTAATTCATCGCTTTTCCCTCCCCCGCTCATTAAGTACAATAAAGCCATGCGCACGGCCACGCCGTTGGTGACTTGAGTGGTGATGACCGACCGCGGATCAACCGCCGCTTCTTCGGTGATCTCCACACCGAGATTGGCCGGGCCGGGGTGCATGATTACCGCATCTTCCGGGGCCAGCTTTAAAATCTCGCGGTTAATCCCATACAAGCGGGCATATTCCCGCAAGGAAGGAAAGAGCCCCTTCTTCTGCCTTTCCAACTGGATACGGAGGACATTGATGACATCAACGTCCCGCACGGCCTCCCGCAGGTCGGTGATGACCTCAACACCAAGCTCTTCGATTCCGGGGGGGATGAGACTGGGCGGGCCGGTTACCCTCACTTTTGCCCCCAGTTTCAACAACCCGTAAATATCGGATTTTGCCACCCGGCTATGCATAATATCCCCGACGATCACCACTTTCAAGCCGGCCAGCGAGGAAAACTTCTCTTTTAGGGTAAAGAGGTCCAGCAAGGCCTGGGTGGGATGCTCATGGGCCCCGTCGCCGGCATTAATAATCCGGCAATCAACAGTCCGCGCCAGCAACCAGGGGGCGCCCGCCATGGAATGCCGGAGGATAATAAAATCTGCCCCCAGAGCCTCAATGGTTTTGGCGGTATCAATAAAGTTCTCACCCTTTTGCACACTGCTGGTGGCAACTGTCACATTGACCGTATCCGCCCCCAGCCATTTCGCTGCCAGTTCAAAGGAGTTCCGGGTCCGGGTTGAGGGTTCATAAAAAAGGGTGGCCACGGTCCATCCCCGTAACGTAGGGAGTTTTTTTACTTCCCGTTGGATTATTTCTTTGCAGGGCACCGCGGTTTGCAAGATCTCTTCAATCTCTTCAGCGGTCAGGTCTTCCAAACCAAGAAGGCATCTCCGGGAAAAATGCAAGGAATCCCCCCCTTTTCTCGCGCGCACTCATCATCTCGCCGGTAACCGGATAATCCCTGTATACCAATAACCCCCTGATCCGGATCAATCAGGGGGTTATTCTTCTCCCCTCTCTTCGGCCTCACCGGCAGAAGGGAAAGGAGGTGGATCCATTGTAGACGAAGACATATCTTCCACATATATCCCGTCTTCCCCGTCGGTCTCTTTCAACAACACATGGACGGTCTCCCCCGCCGATGTGGCGATGGTTTTCCCAACATAATCGGCGCAGATCGGCAATTGGCGGTGGCCGCGGTCAATCAGCACCGCCAACTTGATAGCCCGGGGACGTCCCAGATCCATCAAAGCGTCCAAAGCCGCCCGGACTGTCCGCCCAGTATAGAGCACATCATCCACAAGGATAATCTTTTTCTCCGTAACCCGTCCGGGAATCTCCGTGCTGCGCACCACCGGCTGCGGGGAGATAAGTGTCAGGTCATCACGGTAAAAAGTGATATCCAGGATCCCGACAGGAACTTCCACCTTTTCCTGTTCTTTAATCATCGCGGCCAAACGTTGGGCTAAAGGAACGCCCCTGGTGCGGATCCCGACCAGCATCAGACCGTCCACACCTTTGTTTTCCTCGGTAATTTCGTGGGAAAGCCGGTACAGTACCCTGCGGATGGCATCTTCATCCATAACCAGTCTTTTCGTACCCACGTCACATCTCTCTTCCTTGTTAAGTCAGAAAAAAACCTTCCGGCAGGAAGGCTATTCTTTCCAGAAAGGCCATTCTTTCCAGAAAGGCTAAGTACTTTACCTTACCGGCCGCTCTGAACCAATTTGCTTTTTTTAATGTACCAAACCGAAAAAAGATTGTCAAGATCCGGCCGGTTTTATTGCCCCGTGTCTCCCGGCCTCCTAATGGCAGGAAGAACAGTTGCCCGCGCTACAGGTGGTACAGGTCTTCGCCCCGCCTGTGCCGGTATTGCCCATGGAGAAGGCGGAAATAAGCCGGTACGTCTCGGCTCCCCCGCACTGGGGGCAAGATATATCTTTCTGGTCATAGCGGCATAATTCTTCGAATTTATGACCGCATTTTTTACACTTGAATTCATAGATGGGCATTGCAGCTTCTCTCCCTTTTCATGGCAGGACTATTACCGCCTCTGCCGCCCATACACCGGTCCTGGCATATACTCCTGGGAAAAGGATTCCCCGTTTCCCTTATAGGTGCTGGAGCCGGCGCCGGCGGTCAAGGAATAATCGTCACCAGATCGTTGTTCTTTAGACCTGCCGCATTGGCTTCATCGGTATCCAAATGGAGGTCCATAAAAAAATTAGAGCGAACCCTTACCAATACGTTCTCAAAGATAAGTGCCCGCTCCCCTTCGGTTTTTACCCTGATAATATCCTTGTCTTTTAAACCTAGTTTCTCCGCATCCGCCGGACTCAAATGCAAATGCCTTTTGGATACAATAACCCCTTCGGGAAGATCAACCCGTCCCGCCGGTCCTTCAATGGTAATCCCGGGAGTCCCCTCCAGATCCCCCGACTCCCGTACCGGCGCCTGGATTCCTAAGCGATAACAATCGGAGATCGTTACCTCCACCTGAGTTCTTGACCGCACGGGACCCAAAACCCGTACCCCGGGGATAGAGCCCTTGGGTCCAATTAAAGTAATAGTCTCCTCTGCAGCGTATTGACCCGGTTGTGACAGTGCCTTCTTCTCGGTTAGCTGGTACCCTTCACCAAAGAGCAGTTCCAAATCTTTCTGGGACAAATGGACATGAGCTCTGGATATGCCCACCGGAACCCTGGCGGCCATGGCCTAGTATCTCCTTTCTATAATTATTATGTATTTATTCCCAGGATAATTTCTGCCCAAAAAAAAACCGGTAGACCGGTAATAAAGTCTGGCAGGGGAGGCAGGACTTGAACCCGCAGCCACCGGTTTTGGAGACCGACGCTCTGCCAGTTGAGCTACTCCCCTTTTTATCTCTTTGATCTTTATTATACTTCCTTTGCTGCAGGGTGTCAAGGATCGCCGGGGCAAAAACCCCGCCCTGTAAGTGGTGTTAATAAAAAATTAATCTTAAGCTGATTATAGATTAACGCCAAGAATCCCTCCGACCAGGCCGAGCAAGACCAGGATAATCATTTTTACAAAACTCAGCTTAAAGCTGATTGCCTGGCCAAAGATTTTCGCCAGGATTAACAAGAAAACCCCAAAAACCACGGCCGAAATGATTCCCCCCAGCCAGCCCCGGGTTTTCAACCGGTGGCCGGTTAAAAACGCTCCCAGGACAACCGCGGCATAACACAGGTAATCATAGACTGTCCGCATCTGCCCGGTCCAGTCCATACCCGCCACATACAGGACGGCCAAGATCAATATGCCAATTGCCAACAGCAAAACGGCATAACGGAACCCCCAAAAAACCGCCTGGAGAAGACTGCGCCCGGTCGCCCTCTGTTCCTGTTCGCCCAAGAGATCACCTCCTGTAAAACCCGCGTGCACGAAAAAACACCAGCGCGGTAGTCGTCTTGCACCGGTATTTATATATGCTGTTTAGCCCGGATAATATGAAGAAAGATATTGACCGGCAAAATCTCCGGCAAACGGGCAAAAGTGATGGGAGGTCGCTTGAATGGCATTCAAGTCTTCGTCTAGAAAAACAAAAACCCGATGCTGTCATCCCGCATCGGGCAAGGTTTTAAATGGTCGGGCCGACAGGATTCGAACCTGCGACTCCTAGACCCCCAGTCTAGTGCGCTACCAAGCTGCGCTACGGCCCGTAAATCCTTACGGCTAAATTATATCACCATAATTCGCCGGCGTCAAGGCATTCACCTGTTAAGTAAGGAAGTTACTTTTTTAAGTGACTGGTTTCAGGCGGCAAACCCGGTCGTAATCAGACTTTCCGGCTTTTTAAGACATTTCCAAACTGGTCGACGGTGATCTCCAGCCGGTGGATGAAATCCCCCAGTGAGGCAAGTTTGGCCACGCTTTCCAGGTGCATGAACTCACTGAGCATTGAGTTGAGAATTTCGTAGATCTCCGAGAGTTCCCTGCTCCGCTTCGCCAAACGTTCCCGTTCCTGGTTAACCTTCTCTTCCAACAGGCGGTTCTCCTCCACCAGCCGGTCAATCTCCTGCAGCAGCTTTTCTTCTTTTTTCAAGTCCCTCTCCACGGCCAGCAGATGCTCGATAAAACCACGGAGATCCAACTGGTGCCGCTGGGCCTCTTCCAGTTTTTTCACGCGCTCTTCCAAACTTTGCACTGTCTCGGGCAGGTGCGACAGTTGATAAAGAAAGGTCGCCTTTTTCTCGCTGGACTCCGGGACCAGGGAGAGCCCGGGGGTCTTCTTCTCCCCGGCAGCCTGGTCTTTTCCGGCAGGGATTTCCACGGGTTCGCTGGACTCTTCCCTTATCTCTTCTGGTCTTTCGTCTGTTCTCCTGGCAACCGGTTCCGTAGCTTCCAATATCACCTCTTCCCCTTGCAAGACCGGGTGTTCCGGGATCCTTACGCCGGCACGTTGTAAGACGTCCCGCCCGATCTTGATCAACGCCTCTTCACTAAGGCCCCTCTTTTGCACCAACCGGTAAAAGCGTAATTTCAGAGCTGCTTCACTGACCTTCTTTTTGAGCAGGCGTTGAAGCTCGTTGCAGGCTTCATTCCGTGTTCCACCCAGGACCTGATATTTGGCGAAGACTTCCAGGATCAATTGGTCTTCGTCATCGGCCAGGAGTTCCTTGGGGGTATGGGTCTGGTATTTATTGCGCATAATCTTGTAATAATCCGTGTTGGAGATGCCTTTTTCCTTGAGGATCCGGCAAAACTGGCTGCGCAGGGCGGAAATTTTCCGGTTAAAACGCCGGGAGAGTTCCTTCCGCAGCCTGGGGTTCCACCAGTTCTCAAAGATCATTTCATTTTCCGCATCCGTATAACGAGGTTTCGCTTTTCCCCGGGTGTTCTCTTTAGCTTCCGCAACGGCAACGATATTTTTCCGCGCCAATCCTTCATTTCTTTCCATGTTATTCCCTCCCAAAAAAATATCTTCTCCCGCTTCTTGCCTGCACCGCGCAGGTGAAATTCCACGGGTATGTATTTATTTTGTTCCGTTGCGAAAGGAAATATGCCAAAAACTAAAAAAAAACAAAAAAAATACTCCTGACGGAGTATAAAGATCTGATACTTTGTCTCAACTCTATTTTTCACTTTCACGGGAGAGATCGGCCAGTTCAATATCGCCCAAGGCGGCAAGGGTTTCCCCACAGATTAAGAGGACCCCGGTAACCCCGGGGATGGAACCGATAAATTCGGCGGTTTTTTCCAGATCCGCAGGGCCCTGGACCCGGTTGGCGGCGGCAGTGGCGGCGGCATCGGCCAGGGCGCCGTCGGGAGAAAGGACTACCGCCGCATCAGCCCGGCCCATGCTGAAAGAGTGCCCGACCGTTCCGGAAGAAGTACAAACACTCAGCGGTTTGCCGGGAGGGATCTTCAGCCCCAGCTGCCAGGAGAAGGGCGACGACCCGGCATAAACCGCAACCAGTCTCGGCTTTATCCTTGTAAAATACAGGTCACCGCCGTTTTCAATAAAAAACTCCTCAACACCGGCAGCCAGCAAAGCATGACCCAGCATTTCGGCGATGGCGCCGGCAACGGCAGCCATCGGCCCGACGCCGGTTTTCGCGGCGGCGGCGATCATCCGCTGCACCAGTTCCGGGGCGCCAGGATCGCTGGGCCAGGGCTTGAGGGTGGAAAGAAAATCCGGGTACCGGGAGATATAGGCGCGCAGTTGCCGGCGCAACCTCCGGACCTCTTTTTCCACTTCTGCGCGGCACTCCCGGGAAGTCTCCAGCCAGAGGTCGGTTTCACCCACCGCCACCCGGAAAGAGAAATACCCCGGCCGGGGCCGCCGGTAACTCCGGTAAACATCGTCTTTCCTCTGGTACATGCCTGCTAAAACAAGACCTTGATGATGCCCAACGGGCAGGCGGGGACGCAAAGTTCACAGACGATACAGCGTTCTTTCTCAAAACGCAGGCGACCGGTATCCGGATTGATCTGTAAAGCTCCGGGCTGGCAGACCGCGGTACAGGCCCCGCAATGAATACAATCTTCATCGGTGAAGGAGATCTCCTTACTGACCGCTTCCACCCCCACCCCCTGCTGAACCAGGAAATCCAGGCCTTTCTTGATCATCTCTTCCGAACCGTTGGAAAGCTCCAGGACCAGTTTTCCCTCTTCTCCCGGGGTAATCTTGGCCCTTAAGATATTGATCGCCAGGTCAAAATCTTTGACCAGGTGATAGGTGATGGGTTTTTCTGTTAACTCCGGTGGAAATGTTAAGACTACACGCTTTTTGGCCATTATTTCACCTCCTCACGGAGGGGTTTTACCCCGTCCCGGAACGGCAGTTTTGCCACAGGGGCGGTCAGGAGGAAGCGCCCGTTAATAATCCGTTCCTTTAATTCCGTCGCAATCTGCCTCGCCTTGTACAGGCTGGAGAGGGGGGCCGTCGGGATGCTCCGGTTATTAATATTAATCTTCCCGCTCCGCAATTCGGCATAGGTGACGACTCCCAGGGCCGGCCTGCTCCTGCGCGGTACCCCGTAATCATAAACGGTCGCTGTCAGTTCCTCGTTGCTGACCCCTACCCGCCTGACAATCTCCTCGTTCAAGAGGGGGATTGGGATCCCAATCCCCACATACAAGGAGACGCCGTAATTATGGAAGACCGCCGCGCGTAAATAATCGCGTTTCATCCCCCGCAGGTCGCCGATGACGGCAAGGGTTCCGGCGGCCGCCACCGGCGTCCCGTTTTCATTTCTTTTCTGCGCCGGGTTATGCTGGGTTCCCTCCCAAGCCACATAGCCTTCGCCGCCACCCAAAAGGATCCGGGTGCCGATCCCGATGACCTCATAGTAAGGGTCATTGAGCAAAGGGCTCAATTCCCCGGCCGAACTGTAGGTGGCATTCCCGAATTTCGGCAGGAGGGTGCCCATATAGGTATAGAGCGTCCGGCTGGTGGAGTTGACAGCCACCGCGTAATTCTGGTAAGCGTTACGCGGGTTAAAGAGATAAACCTGGTTCAGATCCTCCAGGCCCACCATGGTCTCGATCTCCCGCCGGGGGTAGCAATCGGTCCCGCCGGCGATCGCCCTTAACCTGACCTTTTTGCCGGAAACCAGTTCTTCAATGACATGGGCGCCGCCGTATACCGCCCCCTGTGATTCGGAGAGTTCCGTGGCGCCGAGATAAGCGTCGACCGCCGCCAACCCGGCGTAGGCCGGCACATCATTCAGCCAGACTTTACTCATTTTAATCGGGGGGTCCGAATGGCCGAAGTTGAGAAAAAGCCCGGAAGAACACATGGGCCCGAAGGTGGCGGTGGTCACCACATCCACCTTTTCCAGAACCGCCGCCGGGCCCTCCTCTTTCACCATGGGAATTATCTCTTCTGCTGTCACCACCGTCACTTTCCCGCTCTTGATCTTCTCGTTAATCTCTTCGTAAGTTTTGGTTCTCGCCAACCAAACCACCTCCTGGCCGGTCACTTTTCTCCGCAACCGGTATAATGAAAAGAAAAGAACCCAAAGGGGTTCTCGGAAAAACGGTTACCCCTTCTTATCTCTCAGGGCTTGGCCCTGCGGGAATTGGCACCGGCCGGCATCGCGCGTACGCGCGCCGCGGTTGCCGAGGTTTCATCGGGCCCGTCCCTCCACCTCTCTTGATAAGAAGGCCTGTTTCGATAGGATTTTTAGCCCACGGCCACCACCGGTCGCAACCGTGACCACGACTACTCGTCGTAGATCGGTGTTCCCTCCGACATCGCTTTCTCCCGGTAAAGCTTGACCAATTCCCGGGTATAAGGGCCGGGGGCACCGGTACCGATCTTCCGGCCGTCAATCTCCACCACGGGGATTACCTCCGCCGCTGTCCCCGTCAGGAAACACTCGTCCGCCACATAAAGATCGTAACGGGTGAGGAGCTCTTCCCGGACTTCCAGCCCGATCCTGGCGGCTAGTTCCATAGCGACATCCCTGGTGATCCCTTTCAGGGCTCCATGGACGCTGGCCGGGGTGAAGAGGGTCTTCCCTTTGATGATAAAGATATTATCGCCAGTACACTCCGCCACATATCCTTCCTGGTTGAGCATGATGGCTTCCGGCACGCCGGCCAGATTGGCCTCGATCTTGGCCAAGATATTATTCAAGTAATTCAAGGATTTGATCATCGGGTTGACTGTTTCCGCCAAATTCCTCCTGGTCGGGACGGTAATAAGGCGCAGGCCGTTCTCATAGAATTCCTGGGGGTATAAGGTGATCCGGTCGGCGATAATAATCACCGAAGGACGGGGACACTTCCTGGGGTCCAGCCCCAAATCGCCCGGGCCCCTGGTGACCACGGTCCGGATATAGGCATCCCTCAGATTGTTCCGGCGCAACGTCTCCAGGTGCGCCTCTTTCATCTCTTCTTTACTCATAGGTATGGCCAGGTTTATGGCCTTGGCGGAATCATACAACCGGTTAATATGTTCGTCAAATTTAAAAACCCGCCCGTTATAGGCCCTGGTCCCCTCAAAGACCCCGTCGCCGTATAGCAGGCCGTGATCAAAGACGGATACTTTTGCTTCTTCCTTAGGAAAAAACTCACCGTTAATATAGATCTCAATGCTCACTGGGGTTCCCTCCTAAAACTCCACATTATAATAAATTTTATCACAGATGCCCTATTTCAGCAAGATATTTAGGGTGGCGGCGGGAAAAGATGGTTACTTTTTTTGACAGAGAAAAGGCAAAACAAAAGCACCGTTAGGCGATGGAACACCTGTTGGTGCTTGGTGCAGAAAGATGTCTGTGGCAAAAGGCCTTATTCGCGCGCGAGTAGAAATCCGGAGGTTTGGAATCAGTCCCTGGAGCCGCGTAGCAAAAGTAACCGGAGAAGTTGCATTACAGCCATGGCAGTAGCTGCCAGGTAGGTCAGAGCCGCAGCGCTCAATACTTTCCGCGCTCCTTTCACCTCCGTGCCCCGGCTGAGAAAACCGGCGCTTTCCAACAAATAAAGCGCTCTTGAACTGGCGTTAAACTCCACCGGCAAGGTAATTACCTGGAAAAGCACGGCGGCGGTAAAGAGGATAATCCCCAGATCCATCAGAAAACCGGTCTGGAAAATTAAACCTACGAAGAAAAGGGGAAAGGCCAAAGTACTGCCGAAACTGGCCACCGGGAAAATGGCATTCCTGACATGAAGGGGGATATAGGCCTGGGCGTGCTGCAGGGCATGGCCGGTTTCATGGGCCGCCACCCCTAAAGCCGCCAAAGAGCGCCCGTGGTAAACCTCGGGTGAAAGCCGCAAAACCCGCTGGCGCGGGTCATAATGATCACCCAGGTGATCACCCAGGTGGTGCCGGGTTATTTCAACCCGCACATCATGGAGGTTATTCCGGTCCAGCAGTAACCTGGCGGCTTGAGCGCCGCTCACACCGGAGCTGGCCGGGACCCGCAGGTATCTTTGGAAAGTCGAGTTTACTTTTGCCTGGGCATACATGGCCAATAAAAGTGCTGGAATCAAAAGAATAAAGGTGGGGTCATAAAAAAACGGGAACATGCAAATCCTCCTTTCGTCAGTTTTTAGTCTATTCCGTCATCAACAGGATATACCCGCATATCTCGCAATAAATCTCCAAATATCTTCTTAATTATAAAGAACGTAGAAAAAGAGAAAAAGTTTCTTCTTGTACTGTAGTGCTTTTGGGGGATGCCTTTCCCAACTGCAGTTCCCACAGTAAAGGTGCATCCCGGAAGTGTGCTCCACTAAAAATGGCCCCGGAGGTATGCCCCACTAAAAATGTACCCCCGGAGGTGTACCCCCTCTACCCAAGACGGTCCCCGGCGGTATGGGCGTACCCGCCAAAAACCTTGCCGCCGGCAACCGGTTTTTCCCGCCAAGCTGCAATTCGGTTAATTCAATCACCCCGTCCCCTGTGCGTACCGGTAGCCCGCTGCCGTCTTTCCGGAACTCCCCGGTGGTCCCCGGGAGGGCGTTCAGCAGATCCGGGCTGGGCCGGCCCGGTACGGCCGTCCAGACCTTTAGTATTTTCCCATCCAGAAAGGTCCGGGCCCCCGGCCAGGGGTCAAAGGCCCGGATCTGGTTGAGCAGTTTTTCGCTGGGTGCACTCCAATCCAGGATTAAATCGTCTTTCTTTAATTTCCGGGCATAAGTGGCCAGCGCCTCATCTTGCGGGACCGGTGTGATCTTCCCTTTCTCCAGGAGATCAAGGGTCTCCACCAGCAACTCGGCCCCTTCCACGGCCAGCCGGTCATGTAATGTGCCACAATTATCCCTGGGACCAATCGGGATCTCCCGGGAAAGGAGAAGATCTCCCGTATCCCAACCCTCATCCAGCTTCATGGTGGTGACTCCGGTCACCTTCTCGCCGTTCAGCAAAGCGGCTTGGATCGGTGAAGCCCCCCGGTACTTGGGCAAGAGGGAAGCGTGCAGGTTGATACAGCCGTAAGGGGGAAGCTCCAGCAAAACTTTGGGGATCTTCAGGCCGCATGCCACCACGACAATGGCGTCGGGTTTCTCCCGGTCCAGAAAGGCCAGTAAACCGGGGTCAGGGAGGGAAGCCGGCTGGAAGACGGGAAGCCCGTTCTCCAAAGCAAAGCGCTTCACCGGCGAAGGGAGAACCTTCAAACCCCTGCCCTGCGGCCGGTCGGGAGCGGTCAACACCCCGATCACCCGGTGGCAGGAACAATAAAGCCGTTCCAGGGAGACAAGGGCAAATTCGGGTGTTCCCATAAAAAATACTCTCATTTAGCCTCTTTCCCATCTTTTAAATGGTCGGTATAGAGGATACCGTCCAAATGGTCGATTTCATGCTGGAGGGCGCGGGCCAGTAACCCTTCGGCCTCAATCTTTTTCTTCTGTCCTTCGGGGTCGAGGCCCTCGACCACAACGCGTGCCGCGCGGGTCACATAACCCGACTGCCCGGGGATACTCAGGCAGCCCTCCACATCCCGCTCCTGCCCGGCGGAGGCGACAAGCACCGGATTGATTAAGGATATAAGCCCGTCACCCGTATCAACAGTGATTAACCGTTCCGAGATGCCAATCTGGGGAGCGGCCAGCCCCACCCCGTTATTGGCGTACATGGTCTCAGCCATATCCTCAAGGATACGCCGGGTTTTCTTGGTGATCTTCTTCACCGGCAGGGCTTTTTTCCTTAAAACCGGATGGGGAACGACCAGGATTTCCCGGACCACTGGCCCCACCTCCTTTCAATACGCCCGTTGCGGCAGGCGCCGGCGCCCACAGTTTCCAGGCGCGCCCGGCCTTCCGTGCCAACGGGACCATTAGATTATTATAACATGGAATAAGGATTCTCATCAACAATTACCCGTACCTTTTGCCGGGTCTTCCGCTGATAACCGGCGATCAGTTGCGGCAGGAAACCGGCGTAGAAATCCAGGTTGGCGGTTTTGATCAACGTGTGCCACCTATACCTGTTCTGCACCTTCTCAATCACCGCCGGCTGGGGGCCGATAACCTCCTCCTCCCACCCGTCCCGGCCGGGAACGCCGCCGGTCATCTTCTCTTTTATCTTCTCTTTTATTGCCCCGGTTAAAACCTGGGCGGCGGCCATTACCGCTTTGGGATCTATTCCGGAGAAAACCAGGCGGATGAGGCCGGTGAAGGGGGGGTATCTCCCCGCTTCCCGGTAAAGCAATTCCCGGCTGTAAAAACCCTCGGCGTCATTATTCCGGAGAGCGGCGATGCTGTAGTGACCGGGATTGAAGGTTTGGATCACCACCATCCCGGGTTTCTCGCCCCGCCCCGCCCTGCCTGCGGCCTGCGTTAACAGTTGGTAAGTGCGTTCGGCGGCGCGAAAATCCGGCAGGTTCAAGGCGACATCAGCATTGACGATTCCCACCAAAGTTACATTGGGCAGGTCCAACCCTTTCGCCACCATCTGCGTGCCAACCAGAATATCGATCTTCCCTTTGCACAGTTCCCGGTAGATCTTTTCATGACTGCCTTTCCGCCCGGTAGTATCCAGGTCCATCCGGACCACGCGGGCGCCGGGGTAAACCTGGTTCAGCTCTTCCTCCAGACGCTGGGTGCCGCGGCCCACATATCTGATATTGTGACTCCGGCACTGGGGGCAGGTCTCCGGCGGCTTTTGCCGGGAATCACAATAATGGCAAAGCAAAAGGTTGGGCCGGCGATGGTAGGTGAGGGTAACATCGCAAGCGGAACACTTTAAAACATGGCCGCACTCGCGGCAGATAATAAAAGTGGCATAACCGCGGCGGTTTAAAAGGAGAATCACCTGTTCCCCCCGGTCCAGGCAAGCGGTGATCGCCTCCCGTAAAACCGGGGAGAGGACTGAAAAACGGCGGGCCTTAAACTCCTCCCGCAGGTCAACCAGGACGATCTCCGGGAGCGGCCGCCCTAAAACCCGCTGTGGCAGGGTAACCCGGGTTAATTCGCCCGTCTCCGCCGCCCGGTAACTCTCCAAAGACGGTGTGGCGCTTCCCAGCAACAACAGGCCGTTCACCCGCTGGCAGATCTCGCGGGCCACATCACGGGCGTGGTAACGGGGGGTTTCTTCCTGCTTGTAAGTATATTCATGTTCCTCGTCCAAGATAATCAGGCCCGGGTTGGCCAGCGGCACAAACAAAGCGGAGCGGGCGCCAACCACCACCCGCGCCTCGCCGCGCTTTACCCGCCACCACTCGTCAAAGCGTTCCCCTTGGCCCAGGCCGCTGTGGAAAACCGCCACCGTCTCGCCAAACCGGGCACGGACCCGGGCCACGGTCTGCGGGGTCAAAGCAATCTCCGGCACCAGGTAAAAGGCGTTTTTCCCCCTTTTCAGCACCTCTTCGATTACCCGGAGATAGATCTCGGTTTTCCCGCTTCCCGTCACCCCCTCCAAAAGAAAACCGGCGGGTTCGGGCCGGTCAAGCGCTTGCAAAATCCGGTCCAAAGCCGCAGCCTGATCCGGATTAAGCGACACGCGGGCGGGTGTGGGGACCGGGGCCTCCTCCGGGAAGCAGGCAAAAGGGTCCCTGGGGACCTCTTGCAGGGAGCATTCAACCACGCCTTTTTTCACCAGCGCCGCCAAGACGTAAGCGGTGACACCGGTGGCGGTTAAGATCTCCGGCCCCGGGACCGGCCGTCCCGCTTGTTCCTGCAAATAATGGTAAACCTTTTTTTGTTTCTCCGTCAGTTTGCGGGTTTCCCCGTCACCGGAAGAGAGAGGAACCGCCTTGGCCAAAGAATAAAACTTGACCGTTTTAAACTTAACCGCCGGTTTCTCCGGGAACCAGCCGGTTTTCACAAAACCGGCCTCCACCAAAAGGTTCAGAAGTTGAACTTCTTCTTTTGTTAGTTCCGGAAGAGAGACAGGGCTGCCGGCCTCTGCCACTTTCTCCAGAAAAGCGCGGTATGTTTCTTCCGGTAAGGGCAGGGTCGAGAGAAAGGCTCCGATCTCTTCCACCGGGGCCAGGCGCTGCCAGCATTTTGTAGTCTTGATCTTCAGCCCCGGGGGAAAAAAGAGCCGCAGCAGATCACAGCGGCGGCAGAAAAAACGCCGGGCCATCCAGTCGATCAGCGAGAGCTGAAAACCGGAGAGCAAAGGTTCCCCGTCTAATACAGCCAAGACAGGGCGGAGGTCTTCCCGGTCCCGGTACTCACTGTCGGTGGAAATCTCCCAGAGGACCGCCTCGGCCTTCCTGCCGCCAAAGGGCACCAGCAGGCGGGCGCCGGGCAATGCGGTTTCCGCCAGTTCCTCCGGTAAAAGGTAATCAAATAGCCGGTCTTCTGGCACTTCAGGAAGGTTCACCACGACCCGGGCAAAGAGAGGGGCGCCCTTCATCTCCATTCCCATCACAAGCCTTTCCCTTCCTGCAGGCGGAGGATGGTTGCGATGATCTCCTTTGCCACCTCCTCTTTACTCATCAGCGGCAACTCCTTCATTTCTTCCCTGGTGACAAGGGTCACCTTATTTGTGGGGTGCTGGAAACCGGCGCCTTCTTCCGTCAGATCATTGGCGACTGCCAGATCCGCATGTTTCCGCGCCAGCTTCTCCCTGGCGTTGGGCACCAGGTCATTGGTTTCCGCCGCAAAGATCACCAGGAAACGCCCGCCTTTTTTCTCGCCGACCGCCCGGGCCACATCCGGCGTCAGCCGCAGGCCCAGCGGGGCCAAAGCCTCCTCTTCCGTCTTTTTTATCTTCCTGCTGCTGGCGGTGGCCGGGGCAAAATCGGTGGGCGCTCCGGCCATGATAATTATCTCGGCGGCCGGGAATTCCGCCATCACAGCCTCATATAATTCACCGGTGGTGGTAACAGGGAGGGTCCTGACCCCCGGCGGGCAAGGAAGGCTGGTTTTCCCGGTCACCAAGGTCACCTCGCCGCCCCGGCGGTAGGCCTCTTTCGCCAGGGCATAGCCCATCCGCCCGGAGGAGTCGTTGGTGATAAAACGGACCGGGTCCAGGTATTCCCTGGTGGGACCGGCGGTAATCAGTAATCTCTTCCCCGCCAGGTCTTTGGGGGTAAGCAGGCGCAGGACCTCTTCTTCCAGGACGTCCAGGGACGGGAGGCGGCCGGAACCCTTTTCCCCGCAGAGCAGGTCACCGCTGGCCGCCGGCACGATCCGGTAGTTGAGGGCGGCCAGTGTCTCCAGGTTCCTCCGGAAGATTGGGTTTTCGTACATGGCGGTGTTCATCGCCGGAGCGAGCAACACCGGCGCCCGCGTTGCCATAATTGTCGTGGTCAGCAGGTCGTCGGCGATCCCGGCGGCGATCTTCCCGATGATATTGGCGGTGGCGGGAATCACCGCCACCAGGTCGGCTTTTCTGGCCAGGGAGATATGGGCCGTCCGCCACTGGACGGGCGGGGTAAACATCTCCGTATGCACGGGAAGACCGGTGATCTCCCGGAAGGTAAGGGGGGTGACAAACTCGCAGGCGGCTTTGGTCATAACCACTTCCACGGTTATTTCATGTCTCTGGAGAATCCGGATGAATTCCGGAACCTTGTACGCAGCAATCCCCCCGGTTACCCCAAGGACCACATGTTTTCCTTTATAGGAATAAGAGCCTCCCATCATACCCACCTCGCAATTGGTCGAAAGTAAAAGGTCCCACAGGCCAAAACAAAATTCCCGGTACAACAAGGTACCGGGTAAATACGACGATGCATCAGCTGAGCGGTCTGCTTATTTTTTCTCGATTTGCACCCGCCCGCTCAAAATATCATCCAAGGCGAGGGATACGGCCCTAATACTGTTATCCTCGCCGCCTTGGGCATTGATTTGCCGGGCTCGCTTTGCCGTGGCAATCACCAGTGTATACTGGCTGTCTACTCGTTTCAGGAGCTCCTCAAGCGAAGGGGTGATCATGGATATCCTCCTTACTATAACACAGTCTTATTGCAACTCCTGTCGTGCTTCCCATTATTCCTATTAGCATGAATTTGCTGCTTTGTCAAGTTAAAAATTGCTCGCGCCAATAACCCCTGTCTGCCCTGGCCTCTTCGGCAGTGATGATGGCCGCCACTTTCCGGCAGGCGTTTTCTAAAATGTCATTCACCACCACGTAGTCGTACCGGTCGATTGAGGCCAGTTCCTTTTCCAAGTATGCCAGGCGTTTTTCCACAGCCGCCTTCGCTTCGGATTTCCTTCCCAGCAGCCGCCGTTTCAGTTCTTCACGGGATGGAGGAAGCAGGAAAATCAGAATTGCTTCTGGCATATTATTCCGGATGTGGGCTGCGCCCTGGATATCCAGATCCATTATGACGTGCTGCCCTTTATCCAGCCGCTCTTCCACCGCTTTTCGCGGTGTTCCGTAATAATTGTCATAGACCAAGGCCCACTCCAACAACTCGCCGTTTTCAATGGCTTTTTCAAACTCTTCTTTGGTAAGGAAATAATAATCCTTCCCGTTCACTTCATTCCGGCGCGGAGGACGGGTAGTGGCGGAGATCGAGTAAAACATGTCTTTCCGCTCTTCTAAAACGCCGTTAAGTACTGTATTCTTGCCTACGCCCGAAGGTCCGGAAATTACAAAGAGCAACCCGCGTGCCATTTACCTTACTCCACCACTTCTCCTTGCTGAGACTCCTTGGCTGCCAGACGGTGAGCGACTGTCTCCGGCTGCACGGCGGAGAGGATGACGTGGCCGCTGTCGACAATGACAACCGCCCTTGTTCTCCGCCCATAAGTGGCGTCGATCAGCATTCCTTTTTCACGGCTCTCAAGGATGATGCGTTTGATTGGCGCGGAATCCGGACTGACAATAGCAACGATTCTGTTTGCCGCAACAATATTCCCAAATCCTATGTTGATCAGCTTTATCTCCATCCGGAATAATGTCCTCCTTCCCTACTTGTCACCAAAACGCTCGAGCAATGCCTGTTTCTGACGGCTACCCAGCCCCTGAACCCGCCGGGTCTCATCGATCCCGATGTCATTCATGATCTTGCGGGTGCGGACCTTACCGATCCGTGGCAACGACTCGAGAAGATAGACCACACGCATTTTGGCGATAACATCATCATCTGCTCTTTCCAGTACTTCGCGAATAGTGGTACGTCCCGCTTTCAGATCCCGGCGCAATTTCGCCCGCTGACTCCTTACCCGTTGTGCTTTTTTCAGGGCCTTTCTCTTCTCCTCCAAAGATAAAGTGGGAAGCGGCATCTTCTTCACCTCCTATTCTATGTTTTGCACCTGTTCCTTAATCTTCTCTATCTCCGTTTTGATCTCTACCACCTGCTGGGAGATGGACAGATCGGAAGCCTTTGACCCTATGGTATTAACCTCCCTTAACAGTTCCTGGCTGAGAAAGTCCAGTTTTCTCCCAATCGGTCCCTCCAAAGACAAAGTGGTCGTAAACTGCTGCAAATGACTTTTGAACCTGGTTATTTCCTCGGTAATATCCGCCCGTTCCGCATAATATACGACCTCTGCCGCCAACCGGTTTTCATCGATCACCGCCACCCCGTCGGTCAATTCCTTGAGCTTGCCGGTGAGCTTCTCCCGGTAAACGGCGGGTAAATCCCCGGCCACCGCCTGGATCTCTTCAATCCGTTCCTCCAGGATCCCGACGCGGCGGCTGAGATCGGCAGCCAAGGCCAGGCCTTCTTTCTCCCGCATCTCCAAAAGGCGGCGGGCGGCTTCTTTCACTGCGGCCAGCACCAAATCGCCCAAGGCCTTTTCGTCATCTTTTCCCGGTTCAGCCAGGAAAAAACCCCCGGGAATCCTTAAGAGATGTTCGACCCGTAAGCGCCCGGCCAACCGGAAACGTTTTTTTGCCTCCTTTAACCGGTCAAGGTATTGACGGACCAGATCATCCATTAATACCACTTCCGGCGCGGAGGCTTCCGGTTTTGGCTCCAGTTGAATACGGGCTTCAATCTTGCCCCGCCGGAAAAACTCTTTCAAAGCCTGTGTGCATTCGACTTCCAACCACAAATATGGCGAAGGCAGGCGGACGGAGATATCCAAAAAACGATGATTGAGGCTGCGAATCTCAACTGTTGTTTTATATAAAGCATCTTCCGTGCTATACCGTCCGTATCCGGTCATACTAAAAGGCATATTCCATCTCCTTGTATAGGTAAGGGAACCGGGTTAGCCCCGGCCCTTGAAATATGCGTGCCCGGAGCCATGTAAATATTTTACGTTATATATTCCACTCCAGCTAGAAAAATCCTTCTTTTTAGTTGGGAATTTGCATGAAATTTCCTTGCGCGGCGGGAAAAAAACCGGTTCAAGCTGGATTAAAAGCAACTCTGTTCTTTACCGGAACTTTCTCCTCCCGGAACCGTTTTTAAGGATAAAGTCGAAAAATGATAAAGTCCAAAAAGAAAATGGTTTATGGGAGGTACAGACCTATGCCCAGAGTATTTCCGGAAAAATTAGCACGCCTGGCGCGTAAACGCCTGGTTTCTGTTCTTCTGATCCTGGTTTTTTCAGTGCTTCTTTCTGCTGTTTTTCTAACTTTCCCCGGCGCCACAAACCCGGGCGGGCAGGTCGCCGCTGCCAGGGCGGGGCGGAACAACGCCGCGGAGGTCCGGAAGGACACGGAGTTCCCGGTCGCCGACTGGCAAAACGCGATCATCCGGGTAAGAGAGAAGGTCGCTCCCGCCGTCGTCTATATCGATACTGTCCGGAAGGTCAGCGGCGGCCGCTTTACGGTGCCCAGGTTCTTCCGGGATTTCTTCGGACCCGGTTTCCCGGAGACCTTTGAAGGACCCGAATTCGAACAGCGGGGAACCGGCTCCGGATTCATTATCAACCCGGAGGGCTACATCCTCACCAATGAGCATGTCATCCGCTATGCCGATAAAATTACCGTCACCCTAAAAGACGGCGAATCCTTCGAGGCAAAAGTGCTGGGTTCCAACCCCGAAATTGACCTGGCGGTGATCAAGATCAACGCCAAAAAACCGCTACCCTACGCCGAACTTGGCGACTCCGATTCCCTCCAGATCGGGGAATGGGTGGTGGCAATCGGCAACCCCTTCGGTTTTCAGGAGACCGTCACCGTCGGGATTATCAGCGCTTTAAACCGTTCTTTGAAAAACCCAAAAGAACAGGGGTACCTGATCCAAACCGACGCCGCCATTAACCCGGGCAACAGCGGCGGTCCCCTGGTTAATCTTGAGGGAAAAGTCATCGGGATCAACGAGGCAATCATCTCCAACGCGCAGGGAATAGGCTTTGCCATCCCGATTAACCTGGCCAAAGACCACCTGGACGAGTTGACCACTCCCGCCCCGCCGGCTCCATGGTTGGGCATATGGATGCTCCCGGTCAACGAAGAACTGGCTTCCTATTTAAATCTTCCATTTAAGAGCGGGGTTTATGTAGATAGCGTAGTTCCAGATTCACCGGCTGCCAAAGCCGGGCTCAAACCGCGGGATATAATCCGCGAGATCAACCATGAACAGGTGACCTCCCCGGATGAACTGGCGGCGAAGATTAAAAAGATGAAAGTTGGCGACAAGGTTACCCTGCTGGTTTGGAGGGAGAATCAATTCCGGACCTTCACCGCCACGCTCGGGACCAGTCCGTAAGGAAGCCAATAATTACCAACAATATCCGGGCCAATTTTGACTTTTGCCCGGCGGCAAGGTACAATAAATTTGCAGGAGAAATCCGCTTCCATCAAGATAAAGCCTTCATCAGAATAAAGCTCCCATCAGAATAAAACCGTAAAATCCACGAGGAAGGACTGGCCAAAATGTTGCGCAGTGAAAGCCTGAGCCTTACCCGTTCCCCCTCCGACCGTTGGGGGGACTTTGAAGAACAAGTCAAAATCTACGAAAAACCCCTTTATCACTTTGCCTACAGGTTAACGGGGGATGTCAATGACGCCCAGGACCTGTTGCAAGAGGGGCTTTTGAAAGCCTACCGTTCTTACCACCGTTTTCAGCCCGGGACTGCTTTTGACCGGTGGATGTTCCAGATTCTTTACCGTCTTTTCATCGACAATTACCGGAAAAAACGCCGGCGGCCCTTCATCTCGTCGCTGGATGAACCCCATCCCCATTTGGAACAGGCAAAGACCACCGATGTACCGGATTACAGCAACCTGCCGGAGGATTCAGCCCTCCGGCAGGAACTGGGCCGGACCATCCAGGAGGCGCTCATGCTCATCCCGGAGAATTTCCGGGTCGCTGTGATCCTCTGCGACATTCAGGGGTTGTCCTACGAAGAGATCAGCCAGGTCCTGGGGTGTTCTCTCGGAACCGTCAGATCCCGGATTCACCGCGGACGGAGGTTACTAAGGGAGCTACTCCAACCTTACTTCCGTGAAGAAAGGAGAAGAACAAAATGAACTGTCACCGGGTACAAAAGCTCCTCTCTTCCTACCTTGACCAGGAACTCAGTGCTGAAGAGCGTCGGGAAATCCGCAGGCACCTCTTTGGTTGTTCCCCTTGCTCCCGCCTCTGTGATGAACTGACCCTGATCAAAGACTCCTTAGAGAGCCTGGAACCCCCTGCCATCAGCAGGGACATCTTGAAAAAGGTCCACCTTTACCGGGAGGGCCGGCTGCTGCAAACGACTTTTCTTTGGGGAAAACGCCTGGCAATGGCAGCCGCCTGGATCCTTTTGTTCCTCCTCACCTCTTTCCTGCTCTTCCCGAATTCTTCCGGCCCGGAACTGGCACAAAAGGAAGAGCAGCGGCCGGATTATTCTCCCCTGCACGAGGAGGCCCGGCCGGAAGAGGGAAGCAAATTGCCGTTTCTTCCCCGTCTCCCGGGGATTCCTGTTTCCCGTTAAATATTTCCAGAAGCCCCCTGCTCTCCACCGGCATATGATAAAACGCACGCGCGATAAGCGCAAACACGCGCCTTTGGAGAAAAGGGGGCGTTTTTTTTGCCCAGATCACCGCTGTACCCTTATCCTCCTGTCCAATATATCCCGCTTTACCTTGAACCGGTCTTTTTCCACGAACCGGTTGCCGGCAAGCCTTTGCTTCTGGTGGGATGGGAGAATATCGCCGGCCGGCCGGAACTTGCCGAAAAATACGGCTGCTCTATCCCGCAACCGGTGCCATGCCGGGAGAAAATCCTCATCCTCACCGCCGGTGTGGAACCCTTGGAAGCCAAATACCGGGGGTGTTATGTCACGATAAAAGGACGGCTCCGGCCTTGCCTGGGTCTCTACCACCTCCCGGCCACATATTTCTACCGGTCTTCCCTGGTCTTCCAAGTAAAAGATGAAAACGGGGAAAAACTCCTTTCCCAGTCCTACCAGTTACCTGCCGGGACCCCCGCTCCCGCTTCCCGGATGCCCCGGAGTTAAATTTGGGTTAAATTTATAGTAAATAATTCCGGCCGGTATTTTTTTTTACTTGAGAAGAGAGGAAGTTAATAGTATAATGCAAATAAAGCCAAATAATAGGAGCGGAGGATAATGGAGAAAAAGATCTATAATTTTTACCCCGGACCGGCAGTTTTACCCCGGCCAGTTCTTGAAAAAGTGCAAGAAGAGTTGTTGGATTTTGGTGGTACCGGCCTCTCGATCCTGGAGATTAGCCACAGGTCAAAAACTTATGATGGGGTCCACATGGAAGCGGAAGCGCGGATGAAGAAACTCTTGGACCTGGGCGACGATTACCGCTGCCTCTTTTTACAAGGCGGCGCCAGCGGCCAATTCGCCATGATTCCCATGAACTTCCTTTCTCCGGGCCGGACAGCCGATTATTTGCTCACCGGCAGCTGGTCGCAGAAGGCTTATAAGGAAGCCGCCCGTATGGGGAATGCCCATATCGCCGCCAGCACGGAAGAGGATAACTTCAACCGGATCCCCTCGCCGGAGGAGATCAAATTCTCACCCGACCCGGTTTATATCCATCTGACAAGCAACAACACGATCATGGGTACCCAGTGGCAGGATTTCCCCGACTGTGGCGACGTTCCCCTTATGGCCGATATGTCCAGCGATATCCTTTCCCGCCCCTTTGACGCGAAGAAGTTCTCCCTGATTTACGCCGGGGCCCAGAAAAACCTTGGCCCTGCCGGAGTGACAGTGGTCGTCATCAAAAAGTCGCTCCTGGAAAAGATCAATGAAAACGTGCCTATCATCTTCAACTACAAGACCCACGCGGACAAGGATTCGCTCTACAACACCCCGCCGGTCTTTGCCATTTACGTTGTTAACCTGGTCCTGAAATGGATCGAGGAGAACGGGGGCCTGGCGGCCATGGCCGAGAGAAACCGGGAAAAAGCCGCGCTTATTTATAAAGAAATCGATGAGAGCGACGGGTTTTACCGCGGACATGCCCAAAAAGAGAGCCGTTCCTTGATGAATATCACCTTCCGCCTCCCCAGCCCCGAGCTGGAGAAGAAGTTCGTTGAGGAGTCCACGGCCAACGGTTTGGTCGGCCTCAAGGGCCACCGTTCGGTCGGCGGTTTGCGAGCCTCTCTCTATAACGCCATGACCCTGGAAGGCGCCCAGACACTGGCCGCCTTCATGCGGGAGTTCCGGGAGCAAAACAGTTAAGAGAAAAAAGAAGACAGCGGCAGGGAAAAGAGAAAAACAACCGGCTGTTTACAGCCGGCACTGCATGCAAATGGCGCCGGAAAAGCGCCAACAAAATGCCAACAAGATACCAACATGATACCAACAAAATACCAAGAAAAAGGGCTATGGCGGATTCGCCTTTAGCCCTTTTTCTTTTTCGCACCCGCACACGAACCATACTTCTTCTCCCATCCGGGGTTTTTTTTTGCCTTCCTTTCCAGCTAGAAAAGGACAAAAAGGAAGACCAGCAAAGAGATGGCCAGCATAAGCCAGTCGGTTTTCGTACTTTTGAACGTCGCCCTTGTCCGTACCTCCGAGTAACCCCTGGCTTCCATGGCGTATGCGATCTCATCGGCCCGGCGCAAAGTTTGGTCAAGAAGGGGAAAGACCAGGTATTTCAGGCGTTTTACCGGGTTTTTTCTCAACTGGACGCAACGGGAGTTTTGCGCGGCCATTATTTCTTTGAAATTATCCAGGATCACCGGGAGCAACAGAAAGGTCAGGTTAAACATGGTGGCGACTCTTGCCGCCGGGAGAAAAGGAAAGGGGCGCAAGTACCATTCAACAGCATCCCGGAACCGCGCTAAAGGCGTGGTCCCGGTAACCACCACAGAAAGCAAGAGGACCATGAGGAGCCGCCCGGCAAAACGCAGACCGGTAATAACTCCTTGTTGGGAGATACCCGCAAACGGGGAGTTGGGTATGGGTTCGCCGGGGATGGTAAAGGCGTTCACAACCATGACTATCAAGATCAAGACGCCAAAAAACCCCATCTCTTTCAGCAGTGCCGCCACAGGCAGCCTGGCAAGGAGTAAAGCGCAGAAGAGAACGGAAAACGCCACTAAGTAGTCGTGAAACTCAGAAGAAAAGCCCGCCGCCAAGCCAAAGAACAGCAGGGCCGCCAGCTTCAGCCTGCCATCCATCCGGTGCAGGACCGTATCCTTATGTATGTAGTGGAAAAGCGTCATTTCAGCCATGTCAATGACCCAACCTTCTCCCCTTCCCGCAGGGGCATCCGCAGACCGTAGTTTTCCACACGGGAAATTACCGTTTCCGGTTTCCCATCCTCAACCAGCCTTCCCCCATGCATGATCACCAACCGGCCGGCATGGGCCAGCACCTTTTCAAGTTCGTGGGTGATCAGGAGGATGGTATGGCCGTTTTTATGGAGACGCAGGATTTCTTTGAGAACCTGCACCACCCCGGGATAGTCAAGCCCGGTAAAGGGTTCGTCAAAAACAATGATCTTGGGATTCATCGCGAGGATCCCGGCGATTGCCAGTTTTCGCTTTTCCCCGCCTGAAAGGGCGTGGGGGCTGCGCGTGACGAACCGGCTTAAGCCAACCGCGGCCAGGGACTCTTCGACAACCGTCGCCACCTGGTCTGCAGGTAGATTCAGGTTTTCCGGGCCAAAGGCCACGTCCTCCGCTACGGTTTGCCCGACAATCTGGCTCTCCGGGTTCTGAAAAACCAGGCCGACCTTTTTCCGGGCGCCAATAAGATCTTTGCTGATCGGTTCCCCGTCCAGGAGCACCCTCCCCCTTGTGGGCCTTAACAACCCGTTAAGATGCCGGGCAAAGACGGTTTTCCCGGACCCGTTGGGCCCGGCAATGACTAAAAATTCGCCGGCGTTGACCTTTAGGTTTATACCTTCAATGGCAACGGTACCATCGGGAAAAACGTGGGTTAAATCTTCTGTTTCCAAAAGAGCCATTTTCTCACCCTGTTTGCTTGTTTAAGAAGAAACCAACCTCTCCCGGAAGCGGGGCAGGAAAGTCCGGGCTAAAATCAAAGCCACAGTTATTTTGATAATAACCCCCGGTATGAACGGGATTAATCCCGCTGCCAAAGTACCGGCCCAACTGAGGTTTGTCACGGCCTTCAGCCAGGGGAGACCGGCGCCATACAGGAGAAGGTTGCCGGTGAGCAAAGCCATGAGAATCCTGGCAATTGACGGTCTCCCTTTGCCGGCAAGCAAGCCTGCAGAAGCCGCCAGCAATAAATAGCCAAGCAAAAATCCGCCGGTCGGGCCAAAGAGAACCGCCAGGCCGGAGCGGCCGCCGGCAAAGACCGGCAAACCCAGTATCCCCAAAAACAGGTAGAGGGCGACACTGGCCAGCCCCCATTTAAACCCCAGAAAAAGCCCGGTTACCATCACAAAGAAATCCGCCAGGACAATGGGGACGGGCCCGACGGGCAGCGGCACGCTTATGTATCCGCCAATAATAATCAAAGCCGTAAAGAGTGCCGCGTAAACAGTCATGCGCAAGTTCATGCTTTTTGAGGCAACTGTCTCTTCCGCCATTTCTCTCTCTCCTTCCAAGCATTAAGCAGAAACGTGAAGAGGTCGCATAAAAAAACGGGTGGACGAACGCCGGCACCCGTCTCTTTTTCACTTTTATCCCAAAATATCCCCAGCCCTTGAATGTTTACTCTTCACCCCGCCCGCTGATGATCGAGCCGTGCTTGGTCAGGATCTCCGCCTTCCCCCGGATCTTAATGGCCGAAGTATGCAAGGTAAACTGCACCAGCATCACTTCACCCTTGTCCAGTTTTTCTGTATGGTGAAACTTGGTCTCCTTCCCCCTGGTCAAGCCGATTAGGGTGACCCCGTCTTCCATGGCTTTTACCACAATAAAGTCGCCAAAAACCTCATTGCCGGCCCGGTAAATCTCTTCCATTGATCCACCTTCTCCCTGTCTTACTGTTTCCATTATATTTTATCTTCCCGGAGAAAGCAATATGGAAAAACCCCCGCCACCGGCGCAAACCCAATGGCTGCAAACCTGATGGCCGCAAGCCCGACAGCCTTCCACCGGCCTCAGTTGTTGTTTTTCCGGCCAAAGATCAGCAGGCGATCCCCGGCGGCGAGGACCTCCTGGCCTTTCGGGAAGACAATCATTCTCCCCGGTCGCAGGATCGCCAGGACCAAGAGGTTCTTCTTCCTCAAATCCAACTGGGACAAGGTGGCGCCAATCCAGTCTTCTTCAGTTCCCGGCCGGTTGAGAGTGGCAAGGAAAACCGCATAACCCTCGGGCAAGGAATAGATCCGCTCCCAAGCCGCCGGCGCCGGCAGACGGGAAAGGTGCCACCAGCCAAAAAAGACCCCGCCCGCCATGAAGAGCAGGAGCAAGAGGCCATAGTAATCGGGTACCAGGAAAAACCGCAAGGTACAAGCGAAAAGAAGGAGTCCCCCGGCCTTGAGAACCAGGTAGAGTAAAAGCACGGAATAGTTGCCCTCTTCCCAGCAGCAGCCCTTCCCCCCCAAAAAAAGCCGGCGGAGAAGGGAGACTGTTTCCCGCGGCCCGGCTTTCCTCACCTGCCGGCGGTATAAAGCAAGAAAAGCCAGGCTCCATAGGAGTACCGCCAGGAGCAGGATGAAAAATTCACGCACCCGTTTCCCCTCCCTCCGGAGGTCTTTTTTTAAAATATGACGGGAAAACGGGTTTTAGAAGGAAAGCACAGGAAGTCTCCGGCTTTTACCCGCCGGTCCGGTTCTCCCGTTGGCGCAGGGCCTCGTATAAGAGGATCCCGGCGGAGACTGCGACATTCAAGGATTCGGCGCCTCCGGGGAGCGGTATTTTCACCCGTTCCCCGCTTTCCCGGACAGCCTCCTCCGGCCCCTGGGTTTCGTGGCCCAAAACAATCAAGGCCGGCCTGGCAAAATCCGCATGGTAATAATCCTTCCCCCCACGGGGATCCCCCACCCAGCAGGTAACGGCGGCTTCCTGCGCCCAATCTAAGAATTCGGCCAACGGGCGCCGGTGCAGGCGGAGATGGAAGACGCCGCCTTGCGACGCTCTGACAGCTTTCCCGGAATACGGGTCCGCTGTGCCGGGGGTAAAAAACAGGTCCTTAACCCCCGCCGCCCACGCGGTCCGCATAATCATCCCGACATTGCCGGGATCCCGGATGCCGTTAAGAAGGAGTCCCAAAAACCCCTCAGGCGCCGGTAATGCCAGCCCATTCTCCGGGAGCATGGCCAGGGCCAGGACGCCTTGGGGGGTCTCCGTCTCCGCCAAACGGTGGAAAAGATCACCGGCCATCCGGTAAACGGGAATACCCTTTGCCTCCGCTTCCTGCAAGAGCGGTGACAGCCAAGGAGGCCTTTGCGGGGAAGAGAATTTCTCCTCCGCCACCAGCAGGCTGTGGAGGGGATAGGAAGCAGTAAGCGCCTCTACTGCCAGGTGCGGCCCTTCAGCCAGAAATAACCGGTGTTTTCTCCGGCCTTTATTGGTTTTTACCGAATTATAGAGTTTGTACAGGGGATTATCCCTGCTGGTGATAACCGCGATTGCCCTTCCCCCCTCCAGATTGCAACTTCCGGACGCTCGGTCGCGCTGAACCCTGTTTTTTTCCGACATGGTGTTTTAACTTATCATACCATGTCCGGCTTTGGCCGTAAAGGCGGAGATGGTCAAAAAATATCTTCCCTTTCCGGGGAGCTGTCTTCGCCTGCACCGGTGGGCGGGAAAAAGGAATTCCAGGTTTAAGTGCGAAACCTTTTATTAGTGATCCATACAGGATTGACAGGCAAATCCTACCAGTTCCGGGCTGCCTGTTTTGCCCCGGTTTTCTTGGTCATCTATTAATTGGACAGCGCGGGCGCACGAGTTCACTTGTTTTACTTACTGACTATTGAAGAAGGAGAGGTTGAACCATGAGATCCTACAGACGCGTGCAAGCCTCCCGGCCGGGCTGGAAGAGCGGCCTCCGGCTGTTGCTGGGTATCGGGTTGCTCGTTAACCTTTGGTGCCACCCGCCGCTCCTGGCCCAAGAAAAATGGTATCCTTTTATCCTGCCATGGGACGATGCCACGCCAACCATTGTCGACGCCTCGTACCTGCTGGTTGATTACCCCGGGCAGGACCCGGCAACGGTCATTGACAGCCGGGGTCATGTCTACGCCGGGGACGACGGCCATTTCTACTTCAGTAAAACCGGGCGCCGGGCCAAGTTCTGGGGGGTGAATTTCACCTTCGGGGCCAACTTCCCCCCCAAAGACCGGGCGGAAAAAGTCGCCGCCCGCCTCGCCAAGCTCGGTGTGAATGTGGTCCGCTTTCACCACATGGATTACCATGCGGCGCCGCAGGGGATCTGGGACCCGCGGTACTTCCCCCGTGATACGCAACACCTGGACCGCGGGCAACTGGACCGCTGGGACTACCTTGTCTACCAGTTAAAACGCCATGGAATTTATGTCAATATCAACCTTAAGGTCGCCCGCCATTTCGGCCCGGACGACGGCCTTCCCAACACGCACCTTTTCACCGAGAACCGTTTCTTCCGCGGCGTTTCCCATTATAACCAGCGGATGATTGCCTTGCAAAAGGATTACGCCGCGCAGTTGTTGGCCCGTAAAAACCCCTATACCGGCCTGACCTATGCCGAGGATCCGGTGGTCTTCTGTGTAGAGATCACCAATGAGGACTCCCTCTTTGGCAGCCTTCTCACCGACGGCGAGATCAATTATATCCCGGGAAAGAAAGACGTACTCTCGGAGGAATACAGCCGGGAACTGGACACCCTCTGGAACCAATGGCTGAAGGAGAAATACGGTACGGACGAAAAATTGATCGCCGCCTGGGATCCGGGCCTCCCCCCTCCCGACGTTACCAACCGCGTCCGCAATAACGATTTTACCAAAGGAAAGGCGGAATGGCAGGCACAGGCCTTGGAAAGAGCCCGCATGACCTGGGAGATTAAGGAGAACGCCGGCCCCGGCGGCAGCCCGGCCGCGGAGATCCGGGTCACCCCCGACGGCATCGACTGGCATGTCCAATTGATGCAAGGCGGGCACGCCCTTGTTGAAGGCCAGCGCTATGAGATCTCTTTCTGGGCCAAGGCAAGAAGACCCGGGAAAATCAACCTCTCGATGATGAAGGGGGCGCCGCCCTGGCAGAATTATGGGTTGAACAAGGAATTTTCCCTGGATAGCGATTGGCGGCAGTACCGGGCCTCCTTCATGGCCAATGCCACAGAGGAGAAGGAAGCCCGGATCACCTTCAACCTGGGTGACAGTTCAAATACCATCTGGATAAGCCAGGTGGAATTCAAGGAGACGGTCCCGGTTATCCTCGACCTCGGGGAAAGCATGGCCCTGGGGAACATCGGCCGTCCCCTCCGTTCCGATTTTGGCCGCTATACGGATAACCGCCTTTTGGATCTCCTCCGTTTCTACTACGAATTGGACAAGGCCTACTTTACGGAGATGCGCCGCTATCTCAAGGAGGAACTCGGGGTCAAGGCCCTGGTCACCGGTACCGCCCCCTGGTGGGCCTTTCTCGGCGACATTGCCGCCCAGTCCGGAATGGACTTTATCGACAGCCACTACTACTGGGATCATCCCTGGTGGCCGGCGGTGCCTGCCTGGTCGCCCCGGGGGTGGATCATCCACAACACCCCGCAGATCAACTCCATGGATCAGCTTTGCCGGTTGGCAGCCATGGCGGTCGCGGGAAAACCCTTCACGCTCAGCGAGTATAACCAGTCTTTCCCCAACCGTTATGCCCACGAGGCGCCGCTCCTCATCGCCGCCTTTGCGGCCTTCCAGGACTGGGATGCGGTTTACCTTTTCGACTATGCCGGCAGTGCCGAAGATTTTTCGAATAAACACACTACTTCCTTCTTTGCCCTCTGCGGGAACCCGGTGAAGACCGCCCAGTTGCCAATTGCCTCCCGGATCTTCCTGGGCGGGCAGATCGAACCGGCCCGGTCCAGCATTGATCTGGCCTTGAACCTCGATGAGGTCTTCACCGGGTATACCAAGAAATTGACTGAGGCCGATTATTTCCTGGCCGCCCATGGTTTTGACCGGGCCAATGCCCTGATCCACCGGCTCCGGATTACTTCCTTTGCCGCGCCGCCCGGCGGTGATCTCTCCCGGCCGGTCCCTGAAGAACGGGTGGTCTCCGACCACCAGCAACTGATCTGGGACCGGAGCGACCCGGCCCGGGCTTTTCTGGAACTCCGCGGACCGGCGGTCACCGGCGCCGTCGGGTTTTTGCAGGGCAGGACCTTCACCTTCCCCGGCTGGAGTTTTCATTTGGATGCCAAAAGCCCGGATCACTGCGCCGTCCTCTTGCAACCGGCCGGTGGGCGTCGGCCGGTAACAGAAGGTGTACCGGCATCGTCAGGGTTGCCAGAACCGCCGGGCTTGCCAGGGCCGTTGTTGGCGCAAGCCTCAGAAAACTTCCTCCTCACCGTCTGGAGCGAGCACCGCAATACCGGCATGCTCTGGAATAAAAGCCAGAACTCAGTAGAGGACCGTTGGGGACAGGCGCCGCCGCGGATCCGGCCGGTCCTGTTATCGGTAGAGTTTCAAGTACCGGAAGGGGCAAGCCTGCGCTTGTTTGCCCTGGATCCAACCGGGGCCCGGAAAAAAGAGATCAAAGGGAAACCGGGCGCCGGTGGCATTTGGGAGTTTCCTATCGATACCGGCAGGGAAAAAACCTTCTGGTTCGAAGGGGAAATTCTCAAGGAATAGGCGGGAACCGGCATGGGAAAACCGGGGTCAACCCTACGGAAGAAGCGCACCAAAAAACGGCCGTTATGGCCGTTTTTTTACTTGCCGGTTCTTTACACCTGCCGTGGCCCGCTTTAGCGGCTGCCACCCGGTTTTACTTGCCGATCTGTTCCTTGGCGACGTTCACCAGTTCCTTGAAGGACTGGTCGTCATGGAGAGCCATCTCCGCCAGGATCTTCCTGTTGATCTCCACTCCCGCCTTTTTCAAGCCGTTAATAAAGGCGCTGTAAGAAATGCCATTCATCCGCGCGGCGGCGTTGATCCGGGCGATCCACAACTTCCTGAACTCGCGCTTTTTCATCCTCCGGTCACGGTAAGCGTAAAGCAATGACTTCATGACCTGTTGGTTGGCAGCCCGGTACCGGCGGCCTTGCGCACCGCGGTACCCTTTGGCCAGCTTAAGAACTTTATTGTGCCGCCGGCGTGTAACAGTGCCACCCTTTATCCTCATGACAACTCCTCCACTTCAGAAAATCGTAATTAAACCCTTTTCTCTCCGGAACTCATCCTACTCCCAACATGCGTTTGACTCTCTTTGCATCCGCCGGGCTCACTAAATCCGCGTGGCGGAGGTTGCGCTTCCTCTTTGCGCTCTTTTTCTCCAAAATATGGCTCTTAAAAGCCCGGTTCATCTTTACCTTCCCACGGCCCGTCAATTTAAACCGTTTGGCGGCGCCGCGGTGGGTCTTCATCTTTGGCAATTCCGTTCTCCCCTTCTCTTGCTAATCTTATTCCCAAAGCGCGCGGTAATCATGTTTTGGCGCTGAGAATCATCACCATGTTTCTGCCTTCGATCTTCGGTTCCCGTTCCATGTTCGCCTGGTCTTTGACGGCCTCATACAGTTGCAGCAGGAGAGATCTGCCAAGGTCGGCATGGACAATCTCCCGGCCCCGGAACCGTACACTGACTTTGACCTTATCCCCTTCTTTAAGGAATTTGGCTGCCGCCTTTACTTTAACCTGGAAATCATGGGCTTCAATCTTCGGAGTCAAGCGGATCTCTTTCAACTCCACAACTTTTTGGCGTTTCCGCGCTTCCCGTTCCCTTTTACTCTGCTCGTAACGGTATTTCCCGTAATCCATGATCTTGCAAACCGGGGGTTTCGCGGTCGGCGCCACTTCCACAAGATCCAGATCTTTTTCCGCAGCGATGCGCAGGGCCTCTTTTATTGGCATAATCCCCAGCTGCTCTCCGTCGGTATTCACCACCCGAACCTCACGCGTCCGAATAGCTTCATTTATCCGCAGATCACTGTTTATCAGCCGCCACCTCCTGTTTTTTCACCCTTGGCAAATAAGTGCCAAAGAAAAACGAGCGCTATTTCCGCTCGTCAAAGACAAACTCGCCTTGGTATAAAACGGTCTGTTAACCCGGGCTGGCACGAAGCCGCCGGGTGAGAAGCGGAAAACTTCTACTTTACAAGGGTATTATTTTAAAAGGTAATTATACTCGCTTAAGGATCTTATTCGCTATAGATTTTATCATTGATTTTGATTTCCGTCAATATCTCCTTTTATTTTTTTCGGTAATAGGCGATGGCTGCTTCCATCTCCGGCGGTAACGGGGCGACAAACTCCTGGTAACGACCGGTACGGGGATGGAGAAAACCGAGAACCGCCGCGTGTAAAGCCTGCCCGGTAAGGGGCGACTCTTCCCCCTTCCGGCCGTAAAGCTCATCCCCTACCAGCGGGTGGCCGATATACTGCATATGGACGCGGATCTGGTGGGTCCGGCCGGTTTCCAAAGTAACCTCCAGTAACGAACAGGGCCCGGCATACTCCAAGACCCGGTAACGGGTGACCGCCGGCTTGCCGGAAGGAATGACGGCCATCTTTTTCCGGTGGACCGGATGGCGCCCGATGGGCGCGTTGATCTCCCCTTCCGGGGGTGAAACCCTCCCGTGGACCAGGGCCAGGTATTTTTTGGTCATGGTCCGCTCTTGAAACTGGCGGGCCAGGGCCAGGTGGGTGAAGTCATTCTTCGCCGCCACCAGGACCCCGGAGGTGTCTTTGTCCAACCGGTGAACAATTCCCGGCCGGGCCACGCCCCCGACCCCCGACAGTTCCCGGCAGTGGGCCAATAAGGCATTAACCAGGGTGTTCTCCCGGTTGCCGGGCGCAGGGTGGACCACCATCCCCCGGGGTTTGTTGATGACAATCAGGTCCTCATCTTCGTAAAGGATCGCCAGGGGCAGCGGTTGGGCTTCAACCCCGGCGGGTTCCGGTTCCTCTTCCTCCACAAGGATCTCTTCGCCCGCTTCCGGACGATAACTGGCTTTAACCGGCGATCCGTTCACAAAGACCTTCCCGTTCTTGAGGAGTTTTTGGATGTAGGCACGGGAAGGGGCCCATTCCATCGCCGATAGCAACCGGTCAATCCTCTCCCCTTCGTCTTCCGGTTTAACCCGGTATATCCGGCGAGGCATCCTTTTCTACCCCTGTTTTTCTCCTGAACCGGTAGATAATATAGGCAGTTGTGGCGGCAATCACCAGGAGGCAGAAGGCCTGTGTGACCCGGAGCCAGCCAAAGGCGATGACCGGGGTTTCCCGGAAGAATTCAACAATAAACCGGCTGACGGCGTATAAATCCACATACAGCCAGAACAAAAAGCCCGGGAAATACCGGTTTTCCCTGAGCAACCAGAGGACGAGAAAGACCAAGAGACTGGCAATGATGGCATAAATCTGTGCCGGGTGCCGCGGGAGGTTGTCCACTGCCGGGATGGCAAAGGCCCAGGGCAGTTTCGACGGTACCCCGTAACAACACCCGTTGAACAGGCAACCTACCCGCGCCAGGGCGTAACCGAGGGGGAGATAGACGGCGATAATATCCGCCAGTTGCCAGGTGGGGAGGTTGGCCCTTTTCGCATATAAAACCCCCCAGATATAAGCGCCGATGATCATCCCAAAAAACGATAAGCCGCCATCGGTGAGTTTAAAAATAGCCAGGGGGTTTTTGAGATAATAGGAGTACTCGGTAATGACATAAAACAACCTGGCCCCGACGAGCCCGCCAATGAATAACTGGATGGCAAGGTCCACCACCTGGTCAAACTTGGCGACCCCCCGCTTTTCCACGGCTTTTCCTACCCAGATCAAACCGAGAAAAAGGGCCAGGGCCACCGCAAAACCGTAAGAGTAGATTTCCAGCCTGCCAATGGAAAAAAGGACCCTTCTCATTTCATTCCTCCCTTACGCTTTTCAGTCTTCCCCGGAATTCGCCCGCGGTGATGCGGGCCCGCGCGCGGCGTGGGTCTCATAAGCGACAAGAAAAACAACAATCAAAACAGCGCCGGTGGTAATGGCCGCATCAGCCAGGTTGAAAACGGGCCAGTTTTGGAGGGGCCAGAACTCTAATGCCACATAGTCGATGACTTCGCCGAGGCGCACCCGGTCAATGAAATTGCCGAGGGCGCCGCCTAAACCCAGGCCCAGGCCTAACCGGAAAAGGAGCGGTTGTTCCCGGATGGTTTTCCGGAAGAAGAAAACCAGGGCAAAAAGGACCACGGTCATAAAGAGAATGAGCCGGGTATGGCCCGGAAGAATGCCAAAAGAGGCCCCGGGGTTCAAGACATGGGTCAAAGAGAAGACCCCCGGGATCACCGGAACCCTCTGGTTTTCCAGGAGAAGCCGTTGAATCCCGAATTTTACGGCCTGGTCGGCTGCGGCCACAAGAACAAGCAAGAAGAAAACCGGACGCAATAAACTTCCTCCTTCAGCTTACAAAGACATTATTGCCGACGGGGGGCCTTTTGTCAAGCGCCGCCCGTTAAAGAGAGAGCATGGCTAAAAGAGAGTAAGCTGGTTTTTTTCCGGGAGTCCCTTGAGACAACCGTTTTTTCTTAAGACATCGATCACCGCTGAGGAAAGACGGGCCCGGGTTTTCAGATCCTCCACCGAGAAAAAGGGCGTTTCCCGGCGGGCCCGGTCCAGGCAGAGGGCGGCGTTTTCTCCCAAGCCCGGGAGGGAGACCAGGGGGGCCCTGAGCCCTTCCGGGGTAATCAAAAACCGGGTGGGGTCCGAGAGATAGAGATCCACCGGCAAAAAGCGGATTCCCCGCAGTAATGCTTCCCGGACAAGCTCGAGGATGGTAAAGAGACTCTTTTCCCTGGGTGAAGCCTCGTTCCCCTTCCGCTTTAACTCCTGAAGCTGTTCGTAGATCTCCCCGGGACTTGTCAGCATTGTCTCGGCGTCAAACTCGCTGGCCCGCACCGTGAAGTAACTGGCGTAAAAGGCTTCGGGATAATAGAGTTTGAAATAGGCGATGCGGAAAGCCATCATGACGTAAGCCACGGCATGGGCCTTGGGGAACATATACTGGATCTTCCGGCAGGAATCGATATACCAGTCGGGAACCCCGTATTCCTTCATGGTTTTGGCTTCCTCTTCGGAGAGGCCCTTCCCTTTGCGGACCTTTTCCATGATCCCAAAGGCCTGCCGGGGCGGGAGGCCCTTGTCAATCAGGTAGTTCATAATATCATCCCTGGTACTGATGACCTCCGAAAGGGTTGCCACCTTCTTTTTAATCAGTTCCTGGGCGTTCCCCAGCCAGACCCCGGTCCCGTGGGACAACCCGGAGATATAAACCAGTTCGGAGAAGGTGGCCGGCTTTGTCTCTGCCAGCATCTGGCGGACAAATTCCGTGCCGAATTCCGGGATGCCGAGGGTCCCCAGGTCAAAACCGAGTTCTTCCGGATCCAGGCCCAGCGGGGCCGCTGAGGAGAACAAGGCCAGGGTCCCCGGGTCGTCCAGGGGTATGGTCGTGGGGTCGACCCCGGTCAGATCGGAAAGCATCTTCAGGATCGTGGGATCATCGTGCCCGAGCAGATCCAGTTTGATCAGGCGGCCGCTGAGGGAACGGTAATCAAAGTGGGTGGTGATCCATTCCGCATTCCGGTCGTTCGCCGGGTACTGCACAGGGGTGAAGTGGTAAATCTCCCGCCCGGTGGGGATAATCATCATTCCCCCCGGGTGCTGCCCGGTTGAACGTTTTACCCCGCTGCAACCCCTCACTAACCGGGTGATCTCTGCGCTTTTCAGCTGCAGTCCCCGATCATCCACGTATCCCCGGACAAAACCAAAGGCCGTCTTCTCCGCCAGGGTGGTAATGGTCCCCGCCCGGAAAACCCGGTCCTTCCCGAAAAGTTCCTCGGTGTATTTCTGAACCTCCGCCTGGTATTCCCCGGAGAAATTCAGGTCGATATCGGGTTCTTTGTCCCCCTCAAACCCCATGAAGGTGGCAAAAGGAATGTCATGACCATCTTTACGCAAGGGCTGCCCGCATCTGGGGCAATCCTTTGCCGGCAGGTCGACCCCGGAGAGGCGACGGGCATTCTCCGGAAACTCCAAATATTTACAGGCAGGGCATAAATAATGGGCGGGTAAGGGATTCACCTCGGTAATCCCGCACATCGTCGCCACCAGCGAAGAACCGACCGACCCCCGCGAACCCACCAGATAGCCGTCTTCCAAAGATTTTTTCACCAGTTTGTGGGCGATTAAAAAAATCACGGCGTAGCCATGGTTGATAATACTCTTAAGCTCCCAATCCAGTTGTTCCTGGATCCGGGAAGGCAACGGGTCCCCGTAAATCTCTTTGGCCCGCGCATAGGCCATACGGCGGATCTCCTCGCCGGCGCCGGGGATCTCCGGCGGGCAGAACTCGTCCGGCGCCGGTTCCAACTCTTCAACCTCCGCCATCAGGCGGCGCGGGTTCTCCACCACTACCTGGTAAGCGGTTTCCGGCGGCAGGTAGGAGAATTCCGCCAGCATCTCATCGGTGGTACGGAAGTAGAGCGGGGGTTGGCGGTCGGCATCCGTATAACCCTGGCCGGCCATGAGGATCCGGCGGAAGACCTCGTCGTGGGGGCGGAGAAAGTGGACATCGCCCGTGGCCACCACCGGCTTGCCGTACTTCTCCCCCAACCGGCAGATCTCCCGGTTAAGCTCCATCAACTCTTCCCGGGTCAGCCGCCCTTCCCGGAGTAAAAACTCGTTGTTACCCAGGGGTTGAATCTCCAGAAAATCATAGAAACCCACGATCTCCGCGATCCGTTCCTCCCCCGCCCCGGCCAGGAGAGCGGAAAAGAGTTCCCCGGACTCACAGGCCGTCCCCAGCAGCAACCCTTCCCGGTACCGGGAGAGAAGGGATTTGGGGATCCGCGGGTGCCGGTGGAAGAAATGGATGTGGGATTCAGAGACCAAACGGTAGAGGTTGTTGAGGCCGGTCAGGTTCCGGACCAGGATTAAAATATGATGGGACGGCAATTGCTCCAGGCGCCGCGGGTCCCCGTCCGCAGGGTTACCCTCCGCCGGTCCCCCGGGCGCGGGTTCCCCGGCCGGGACTTGCTCCTGGTCGTGGACGATATATCCTTCCATCCCGTAAATAATCTTTATCCCGTATTCCTTTGCCAGCTGCGCGGCCTCGGGGTAGGCCTGGACAACCCCGTGGTCGGTGACGGCCAGCGCCGGGTGTCCCCAGGCCGCCGCCAGCTTCACCGCTTCTTTCAGGTCGACGACACTGTCCATGGCCGACATCTTCGTGTGGAGGTGCAATTCCACGCGCTTTGTTTCCGCCTCATCCCGGACCTCCGCCGGCCGGACTCTTTGGATACTCTCGGCAAGCATCACCGGTTCTTTCTGGAAGTCATCATACTGGATCTTCCCCTTCACCCGCAGGAATGAGCCTTCCCGGATCTCCGGCAACTTCTCCCGGTCACCACGGGAGAAGACTTTTACCGTGAGCGAGTCGGTGAAGTCGGTGACTAAAAAGAGGAGGATCTTCCCTCCCGACCTTAAGGAGCGGACCTCTGTCTGAAAGACTTCTCCCTCAATGACCGCCGGGCCTTCTTCCGGCAGTTCCCGGATGGGAGAGGGTTTACCGCGGATCTTACGGCCGAGGAGAACTTCTCCCTTGGTCTTCTCACCGGCGTGGGCGGCGGCTTTGGCCGCCTCCATGGCCTGTCGCCGGATCTCTTCTTCATAAGCATAAGCCGGTAGTTCCCCTTCTTCCTCCGCCACCTCGTAGAAGAGGCGGTAAGTCCGGCCCAGTTCCTTCCGGAGAAAAGCCTGGATCTTATCTTCACGGCGCTTTAAGTACTCAACCGCCAGCGGGCTGTTGACTTTGAAATGTAATCCGCCGCAACCGTCGGTTTCCGGGGGCTCCGGCCGCAGCCAGCCGTAGAGGCCGGGCAGTCTCTTCTTCATCACCTCCAGAAGGCAGGCCCAGTCCACCACGGCCTCTTCATCATCCCCGACCGGTGTGATTTTACATTCAACCTCCGCCAGTTCGCTGAGGAGAGCCTCCAACTCCTGCTGCCTTTCGGCTGTCAACCCCTTTGCCGCCCGCACTTTCAACTCTAAATAGCCTGCACCTGCGGGACCCCGGCGGTTGTGAATGATTACCTGTTCCACGCTCAGCCGGCGGAGGCATTCCCTGGTCTCAAAAGAAAGAGAGGTCTCGTCAATCCCTCTCAGTTCCAAAATATTCTGGATCGCCGGCTTCAATAAGTATTCTTCGCCCACTGCAGTCACCCCAAAGATTACGCTTACGGTTATTGCGGTGGAAGCTTAACTCCCAGTAAAAACAGGATTATTTCCCAGTACATCTTCATCCGGGCGGCAAAACCCCGGACAACGCCCCTTTTTTCTTCCTTCATGATCTGGGAAATACGGCGCAGCGGAATATAAAAGACCCGCAAATTTGCGTGCCTGGCAAACCTGCTTAAACTCACCTCCATCCCATAACCGCAGGATTTAAGGTCGGTCATGGCTTCGAGAACCTCCCTTTTCACCGCCCGCTGCCCGCTTAAAAAAGGGGTCAGGCGCTGTGAAAAATCGGTTAGTTTCCGCCCGTCCGTAAAAACCCCGACGGTCATGTCGGCTTCATCCCGCAAGACCGGTTCCAGCAGCGCCTGGATATGGGAAGGGCGGAGCCCGACCAGGTCCGCATCGAGCAGCAGGAGGATCTCGGCGGACGTGGCCTTTACCCCCTCGGCAACCGCCGCGCCCTTTCCCATGTTGGCAGGGAGGTCAATCACCTCGGCCCCGGCTTTCCGCGCGAATGCCGCCGTCCGGTCCGTGGAACCGTCATTAACCACAATAATCCGGGAAACCGCCGGGGAGCTCCGGGCGGCCCGGATCACCCGGGCCACGGTCCTTTCTTCATTATATGCGGGGATGATAACAGCGACCACCATTATTCTCCCTCCTATTTGAAGCTGCTTCCCTCTTCTTCCAGGTATTCACGGACTTTGGCGACAACCTCCGCCAGCGGCCACCGCCACTGCTCGCCGGTCATCCTGTTCTTTACTTCCACTTCGCCGGTGGCCAGGCCTTTCGGCCCGACCGTAATCCGGAGAGGGATCCCGATGAGATCCGCATCCTTAAACTTCACGCCCGCCCTTTCCTCCCGGTCATCCAGGAGGGTCTCGACACCGGCGGCGGTCAGTTCTTCATAGATCTTCTCCGCCTCCGCCATCTGTTCCTGGGTAACCGGGAGGACCAGCACTTGGAAGGGGGCCAGCGGGAGCGGCCACTTGATCCCGTCCTCATCAAAATTCTGCTCAATGGCAGCGGCAACAATCCGGGTAACGCCAATCCCGTAGCACCCCATCACCATCGGTTTTTCTTCTCCCCGCTCATCCAGGAAGGTGGCTTGCAAGGCACTGCTGTATTTGGTCCCCAATTTAAAGATGTGCCCGACTTCAATGCCTCGCGTCTCCACCAGGGTTTCCCCGCAATGCCGGCAAGCATCACCGGCGCGGGCCAGCCGGAGATCGAGATAAGTATCGACGGTAAAATCACGGCCGGGGTTGACATTTAGCAGGTGATACCCTTCTTCGTTCGCCCCGCAGACCGCATTGACCATCCGCTCCACCCGCCGGTCGGCAAGGATCCGCAGTTTAACCCCGGACGGGAGCCCGACAGGCCCCACATAGCCGACGGTGAGGCCCAGCCGTTCCTTGACATCTTCCGGTCCGGCCAGGTAATAGGGGGCATTGAAATGGTTGCCCAGCTTAACCTCGTTCACCTCATCGTCCCCCCGGAGCAAGACTGCAACCAATTCATCATTCACCGTGTAAAAAAGGGTCTTGATTAATTTCTCCGGCGGCACGGAAAGGAAAGCGGCGACTTCGGGGATGGTAGTATAACCCGGGGTGGAGACCTTTTCCGGTTCACCGGGGGCGGCATCCTCCGGAACAGGGAGACCGGCCTCCGCCTTCTCGACGTTTGCCGCGTAACCGCACTTTTCGCAGTAAAGAATGACCGCTTCGCCCGTCTCCGCCAAGACGACAAATTCGTGGCTGACGTCGCCACCGATCGCCCCCGTATCGGCCTCAACCGCCCGGAACTTCAGGCCGCAGCGGCGAAAGACCCGCGTGTACGCATCGTACATCAGTTGATAACTGCGGTTCATTCCTTCTTCGTCTATATCAAAGGAATACAGGTCTTTCATAATAAACTCCCTGGCCCGCATCACCCCGAAACGGGGCCGGATCTCGTCCCTGTATTTATTCTGAATCTGGTAGATGAGGAGCGGCAGATCCCGGTAGGAGCGGACCTCATTCTTCACCACGGTGGTAATCATCTCTTCATGGGTAGGGCCCAGGCAGAAATCCCGGCCGTGCCGGTCTTTAAGACGGAACATCTCCTCACCGTATACATCCCATCTTCCACTCTCCTGCCAGATCTGGGCCGGCTGGACGATGGGCATGAGGACCTCTTGTCCACCCGCCCGGTCCATCTCCTCCTCGACAATGCGGATGATCTTTTTCACCACCCGGTAGCCCAAGGGCAAAAAGGTGTAGATCCCCGCGGCGGCTTTGCGAATCAGCCCGGCCCGGAGCATCAGTTTATGACTGACAACCTCCGCTTCAGCCGGCGTCTCGCGCAAGGTAGGTAATAAATACTGGGAAAACCTCATGAAAAGCACCTCCTGAAACTACGTACGGACCATATCTAAATAGGGAATCCAGCCCTGCCGGAAATAATCGGAGATCTCGTAGGTAAAGCCTGCGAAAGTGAAGTTGTTTATGGAGTAAAGCTGTTTTTTCCCCCGGCGATGAGCCGGTTCAATTCTTCCAAAAAAGCGCTGAGCAGTTCTTCCTTCTGAACCCGCCGGATTATCTTCCCCTGGCGAAAGATTACCCCTTCGTTTTTCCCCCCGGCCAGCCCCAGATCGGCACGGGCGGCTTCACCCGGGCCGTTGACCATGCAACCCATCACTGCCAGGTGGAGGGGGGAGGCAATCCCGGCCGTTGCTTCCTCCACCGCCGCCACCAATTCTTCCAAATCCAGATTACACCGGGCGCAGGTCGGGCAGGAAACAATCACCGGCCCCCGTTGGCGCAGGGAGAGGGCTTTCAAGATCTCGTAAGCCGCCGTCACCTCCTGGACCGGATCACCGGTCAAAGAGACGCGGATGGTGTCGCCGATCCCTTCAGCCAGAAGCACGCCCAACCCTACTGCAGATTTGATCAAGCCGCGGTTGCCGGCCCCGGCCTCGGTGACCCCGAGATGCTGGGGGAAATCCCACCGGGCGGCAAAGGCGCGGCAGGCGGCGATCGTCTCCGTAACCATCGAGGATTTCAGCGAGACCACAATCTCTTCAAAACCCTCGTCCAACAAGAGCCGGAGTTGCCCTTCCAACGCGGCCAGCATCGTCTCGACAATATCGCCCTTCTTCTCCGCCAGCAACTTCCGGGGGAGAGAGCCGGCATTGACGCCGACCCGGATCGCGGCGCCGTGTGCTTTCGCCGCGCGGGCCACCTCTTTTACCCGCTGTACCCCCCCGATGTTCCCCGGGTTAATCCGGAGTTTTACCACCCCTGCTTCGAGAGCGCCCAGGGCCAGGCGGTAATCAAACTGGATATCAGCGATCACCGGCAATGGCGAGGCAGCCACAATTTTCTTCAACGCCGGGAGCGCCTGCTGATCCGGGACGGCCACCCGGACCAGTTCACAGCCGGCCGCCGCCAAAGCCCGGATCTGTTCCAATGTGGCCTCGTGGTCATGGGTATCGGTATTTGTCATTGATTGTACCAGAACCGGCCCGCCCCCGCCGATAGAAACCGGGCCGACCTTAATCCGGCGGGTGGGCCGCCGGTTCTTTATCGCCATGGACTTACACCCCGTTGCCTGTTGAACTCAGCCCAGACCTTATCCCCCGGGACTGGCAGTAAAACCCGGCGCCGGGCCTCAGTTGAGGAGCCGCCGGATAATGCTGCCCACATCCCCGGAGGTAATCATGATAAATAAAACCAGCATCAACAATAACCCGATCATTTGCGCGGTTCCTTTCTGTTCTGGAGAAAACTCCTTCCCGCGCAACCGTTCCAGGATGAAAATGACAATCCAGCCCCCGTCGAGAAGCGGTAAAGGGATGGGAAGGAGGTTGAAAAGGGCTAAAAACAGGCTGATACTGGTCATGACAAAAAGGAGCAGTCCGCTCTGGTGACGGGCTTGGTCCACAAAGCCCACCATACCGACGGGGCCGATAAACCCCGCCCTTTCCTGGCCGGTAATTATCCGGTAGGAAGCAACCACAACCCCTTTCATCCCGTACCAGGTGCTGGCAAAGCCGTACGGCACCGCCTTGGAGAGGGGAAGACGCTTGACTGTATAAGCCTGCATGATCCCAATCCGGCCAACACCGCCGTTGGGGTCATAAAAGGGGGTGATCTCCCGGGAGAATTGCTCCTCGCCTCTTTTGATCTTAAATTCCAGCGGCTGCAAGGGCGAACGGTGGATTATCGCCACCACCTCTTCCCACCTTTGGATGGGCTCGCCGTTAATCTCAACAATCTCATCGCCCGACGAAAGCCCGGCTTCAAAAGCGGGGGTTTTCGGTTCAACAAAGCCAATAATCGGCCTTTCCTCCGGGCGGTCGGGCAGGCCCACCGCGGCCGCGACGAAAATGAAGATCAGCAAGGCCAGGAGGATATTGCTAACCGGGCCCCCTAGAATAATCAGGATCTTCCGGTAGAGGGGGAGTTCGTAAAAGGCAAACTCACCCGGGTTTGGTTTCTCTCCCGGCTCGCCTTCAAGGGCAATATCCATACCGGCAATTTTACAATAACCCCCCAACGGGATCGCGCGCAGGGAATACTTGACCTTCCCCCATTCCCGTTGGAACAAAAGGGGGCCGAAGCCAACGGAAAACTCATGGGCCGTCACTTTGAAAAGCCGCGCCATCAGAAAATGGCCAAGTTCGTGGACGATCACCAGCAGTCCGATAATCAAAATCGTATAGATAATAGAGGAAAAGGAAAACACGCTGAAAAACCCTCCTATTCTTCCCCGGCAGCCTGGCGGGAAGCCGCGCGCTACGCCTTCCCGGCGGCGAAATTTTAGTTTACGGCGTCACGGTGCACCCATTACCGGGCTTTGCCGCCATGACGCACCATCCCGGCGTCCACCCGCCACATAAGAGTCATTTGGCGCCTACCGCCGCATATGAGCCGTTTGCCCTACGCCTAGCGGGCAAGGCCTTGCCTTTGGAACAAAGAAGAAAAGACCTCCCGCGCCCGGTTGTCTGCGTCCAGGATCGTCTCCAGGTCAGGGGAGGAGACGAAACCTTCCTTTTCATGGATTTCCATAACCTTTTCCACCAGGGCGGGGATGGCGGAAAAACCAATCCGCCCCTCGAGAAAGGCGGTAACCGCTTCTTCGTTGGCGGCGTTCATCACCGCCGGCATTGTCCCGCCCCGCCGCCCGGCCGCATAGGCCAGGGCCAGGCAGGGAAAACGCTCCAGGTCCGGCGGGGAAAAATCCAGCCGCCCAAGGGTGACCAAATCCAGGCGGGAGAAGGGATTCTCTCTCCTTTCCGGGTAGGTCAGGGCAAACTGGATCGGCAGGCGCATATCCGCCGGGCCCAACTGGGCGGTGCAAAACCCGTCAACCATCTCGACAACCGCGTGGACAATGCTCTGGGGGTGAATAACCACATGAATCCGGTCATAGTCCAAGGAAAACAGCCAGTGAGCCTCAATTACCTCCAGCCCTTTATTCATTAAGGTCGCCGAGTCGATGGTGATCTTCTTCCCCATCCTCCAGGTGGGATGGGCCAAGGCTTCCTCCGGCGTGACCTTCGCCAGATCCGGGAGGCGGGTCTCACGGAAAGGCCCGCCGGAAGCGGTAAGATAGATCTTTTTTACCGCCGACCGGTCCTCCCCCATGAGGCACTGGAAAACCGCGCTGTGTTCGCTGTCCACCGGCAAAAGGGGCGCATTACCCTTCGCGGCCCCGGCCATAATCAGTTCGCCGGCGGCGACCAGGGCTTCCTTATTGGCCAGGGCCACCGCCTTCCCGGCTTTGACCGCGGCCAGGGTGGGCCTGATCCCCGCTGCCCCCACGGCCGCTGAGACGACCATCTCCACCTCCGGGTCAGCCGCCAGTTCCTCCAGGCCTTCCGCTCCGGTGAGAAGCCGCCCCTGCCAGGTGTCCCCCAGAAGGGAAAGAAAGGCCTGGCGTTTGCCGGGGTCCGCCAGGGCTACCACCGCCGGCCGGTATTTTTTTACCTGCTCCGCCAGGAGCTCCAGGCTGCTGTGGGCGGCTAAACCGTAGATAACGATCTTTTCCCGGAGATGTTCCGCCACCTCCAGGGTTTGCCGGCCAATCGAGCCGGTGGAGCCGATTATCACCAGTTTTCTCAAGCTATCATCACCTTTGCCCGGTCAGGGACTCCCCTCCCGCTCCAACAAGGGGAGAACTCCGTAATAGAAAGAGCGTAACATGACAAAGACCACCGGGCCGGCAAAGAGCCCGTAAACGCCAAAAAGCCGGAAACCCAGGTAGACAGAGAAAAGAGCGGATAAAGGATGCAAACCCAGTCTCTTTCCGAGTAAACGCAGTTCGGAGAGTTCCCGCATGGCCAGGATAACCAGTAAAATCCCGATGATTAGCAGGGCGCGTAAAAAATCGCCAACGGCAAAATTCCACCCGGCCCAGGGCAAAAAGAGGGTTGTCGGCCCGACCATGGGCAAGAGATCCAGGATCCCTGTAAGGACCCCCAACAGGCCCGGGCGGGCAAAACCAAAAAGCCCCAAAAAAAAGGTGGTCACCAAGCCGGTGATTGTTGCCAGCATAATCTGGATTTTTAAGAAATTTAACGTGGAGAGGACCACCGCCCCCTGTAGTCGCCGCGCCGGTTCCCTCCATTCCTGGGGCAGCAATGAGACGAGAAAAGCGCTGAGTTTCTCCTTGTCCCGGCTGAAAAAATAGGCTGCGAGCCCGCTCAAGAAAAGGTTAATCAGGAAAATGGGGAAACCGCGAAAAAGATTGAGTAAATTCTGTAAGAAATCCTGTAACAGGCCGCCAGCGGTTTCCATCAAGCTCTCCGGCCGCAGCCAGGACTGTTCCCAAAAACCCTCCGGTAGTTGCAGCCTCTCCTGTACCTGCAAGAACAGGCGCTCCGCCTCTCTTGCCAGGGCTACCAGCCTTTCCGGCAGGTCCACCAGGAGTTCCTTGGCCTCCAGGTATAGCCGGGCAAAAGAAAAAGTCAGGATGATCCCGCCGGTAATCAACGTGGTAACCAGGACCAGGATCACCGCCAGCGGCCTTACGGAGAGAATCCCCCTCCTCTCCAACCAGCCCGGTAACCGGATTCTCTCTTCCAACCATTTCACCGGCGGCTCGATCAAATAAGCGATCAACAGCCCGATAATAAAGGGGGTTAAAACCGGGAACAGGTACTTAATTGCCAGAAGCGTTAAGAGCACCAGGGCTAGAAAAACGAGAAAAGTCCGGAGTTTTTTTGAAATTTGCACTCCGGCACCTCCTTCACCCTTGCCTCCTGGTACTTCCGGTCATGGTTTCACAGTAAGATCTTTCCCCGGAAAAATTCCGGGCAAACTGTTTTATAAAAAATTAAGAAAATAATAGGCAATGGGCAAAACAAAAAGCAGGCTGTCAAAACGGTCGAGGATCCCGCCATGCCCGGGAAGGATGTTGCCGGAGTCTTTTACCCCCGCGCCCCGCTTCAGCAAAGACTCAAAAAGATCCCCCAGTTGGCCCAGGATGCAAAAGACCGGCGTCGCCACGAGTAACCAAAGGAAGGGTAAGCCAATCAAAGCCCCGAAAAGAAGACCGCCAATTGTCCCTGAGAAAAAGCCGCCGACAGCGCCTTCCACCGTCTTCCCCGGGCTGATGGTGGGCGCCAGCTTCTTTTTGCCCAGCCATAAACCGGAGAAGTAAGCCCCGGTATCATTCAGCCAGACCACGGCTAAAACCAGGAGCAGGACCTCGGTGCCGAGGGGTGGTGAAAAAGCCCGGATCATAACGGCATAGGTCAACAAAATCCCGGGATAGACCAGTCCAAAAAGGTGGACTGTAAAAAAGCTCAAAAGCCCCTCCCGTCTGGTGCTGCGGCTGTATTTCTGCGCGGCCGGGAAGAAAGAAAAGAGCAGGCAGAGCAAAAAGGCAACCCCGATTAAGCCCTCTCCCGGAAACCAGTCAGTATAAAGGGACAAGAGGCGGCCAAAGAAATAAAGCAGGCTCAGTGAGAGCAGGAGGAGAAAATCGGCTTCCCTGCCATAAGCGCCGGTCAACCGGGAATACTCCCAAATGCCGGCGGTCATGATAATGGCCACAGCAACGGCAAAGAAAAGACCGCCTTTGATCACTAAAAACAGAAGGAGCACAGCTCCGGTTAGGCCTGTAATAATCCTTTTCGTCATTTGTTCTCCTTACTTTCAACACCTTCAACCCCGCCGAACCGTCTCCGCCGGCGCTGGTATTCGGCGATGGCTTTCGCCAGTTCCGCACGGTCAAAATCCGGCCAGAGCACAGGGGTGAAATAGAGTTCGGCATAGGCAATCTGCCAGAGGAGAAAATTGCTGATCCTCTGCTCCCCGCTGGTTCTAATCACTAAGTCCGGCTCGGGCTGCCCGGCGGTGAAAAGGTACTTCTCCACCAGGGACTCATCGAACCCGGCTTTTAAAGCCTCGCCATGCTCCGCCACGGCCCGTCGCATGGCCTCGACCAGTTCAGCGCGGCCGCCGTAATTGATGGCCAAATTCACAAGCATACGGGTATTGCCGGCTGTTTTCTCTTCCGCCGCCTTCATCTTGGCGAGCAATTGCGGGCTTAGCCCTTCCCTAAGACCGAGAAAGCGGACTTTTGCCCCCCGCCGGTGCATCACCTCCACCTCGTTCAGGAGGGAATTCTCCAGGAGCCCCATTAAAAATGAGACCTCTTCCGGCGGCCGCCGCCAGTTTTCAGTGGAAAACACGTATAAAGTCACAATCTTTACACCCAGGCGGCCGCATTCCTCAATAATTTCCCGCGCCCGTTTGACTCCTGCCTGGTGCCCGGCGGTTCTGGGCAACCCCCGCTGTTCCGCCCAGCGCCCGTTGCCATCCATAATGATGGCTATATGCCGGGGGAGCCGCCCGCCAGAAATTTCTGTCTCGCCCAATAAGCCTAAACCTCCATAATCTCCGCTTCTTTAGCTGCCAACAGCTTGTCGATCTCCGCCACATATTTATCGGTAAGCTTCTGAAGTTCGTCCATGGCCTTGTGGCTATCGTCTTCAGAGATCAACCCGTCCTTCTCCATCTTCTTAATCTTGTCCTTCGCATCCCGGCGGACATTACGGACTAGTACCCTTTTTTCTTCCGCATCCTTTTTTACCAGGCGGACCAGTTCTTTCCGGCGTTCCTCGGTCAGCTGCGGGATCACCAGGCGGATAACGGTTCCGTCGTTGGTCGGGTTCAAACCCAGATCCGCCTTTTGGATGGCTTTTTCCACATCATTGATGATCGACTTATCCCACGGCTGGACCACCAGCAACCGCGGTTCCGGTGCGGAGATGCCGGCGATCTGTTTCAGTGGGGTCAGGGAGCCGTAGCATTCCACCTGTACCCGTTCGAGAATGGCAGGATTGGCCCTCCCTGTGCGGACGGTTGCGAAGTCTCTCTTGGTTGCCTCAATCACCTTATTCATCTGTTCTTCGCTGGTTTTTAAAACATCACTGATTTCACCGTTCATCCTGATCATCCCTCCCTACATAAGTACCAACCTTTTCACCCATTATTATCCGCTTAATATTTCCATCTTCTGTAAGGTTGAAAACAACGATCGGGATGTGGTTATCCATACAGAGGCTGGCGGCCGTGGCGTCCATCACGCCAAGGCGTTTGTTTAAGAGGTCAATATAATTAAGGCGGTCAAACTTCTTGGCCGTCGGGTCAAGACGCGGGTCCGCATCAAAAACCCCGTCCACTTTCTTTGCCATGAGGACGATCTCCGCGTCCAGCTCCACGGCACGCAGGGCCGCGGTGGTATCCGTGGAGAAGAAGGGGTTACCGGTCCCGGCAGCAAAGATCACCACCCGTCCCTTTTCCAGGTGCCGGATTGCCCGGCGGCGGATATAGGGTTCGGCAATTTCCCGCATTTCGATGGCGCTTTGCACCCTGGTTTCCATACCAAGATCTTCAAAATAATCCTGTAAAGCCAGGGCGTTTATGACCGTTGCCAGCATCCCCATGTAGTCGGCGGTTGCCCGGTCCATCCCCTGCCTGCTGGCTTCCAGGCCGCGCCAGAAGTTGCCCCCTCCCACCACCACCGCCACCTGTACATTAAGGTCAACGACTTCTTTGGTCTGGAGGGCTATGTTCCTGACTGTTTCCGGGTCGATCCCAAAACCTTTATCGCCGGCCAGTGCTTCACCGCTCAGCTTTAAGATTATCCGGCGGTACTTGGGTGAATGCATACATCTTACCCCCGTCACTTTTATTCGCTTCTTCTTGGGAAACTCCTGCAAAAAAGGGAACACCCGTGGGCGTTCCCTTTTTTCTTTTTTATTGGTTAATCTGCGACATGACCTCGCCCACAAAATCATCGCTTCTTTTGGCAAGGCCTTCTCCCTTTTCATACCGGGCAAAACGAACGACCTCGATCCGGGTGCCCAGTTTCTCCCCGACCTGCCCCAGAAGTTTTTTCACCGTGAGGCTGCTGTCCTTGATAAACTCCTGTTCTTCCAGGCAGGCCTCTTTAAAGAACTTCTCCAAACGGCCCTCGGCGATCTTCTCCGCAATTTGCTCGGGTTTACCCTCATTGATCGCTTGTGCCCGGTAAATGGCTTTTTCCTTCTCCAAGGTCTCCTGGTCGACCTCGTCTCTCCGGACATACTCGGGCTTTGCCGCAGCCACCTGCATGGCCAAGTCCTTGGCCAGGTTCAAAAGGTCCTCCTCCCCGGCAACCTCTGCTTTTTCCAGGGAGAGTTCCAGCAGGACCCCGATTTTCCCGCCCATATGGATATAATCCTGGACCAATCCGGGCTCCTGCCGCGCAAAGCGGACAAAACGGCGCACGGTAATTTTTTCACCGATATTGGCCACCAATTGGGTTACGGTCTCTTGCACGGTCGCGCCGCTTTTCAGGGTCTGCTCCATCAGATAGGGGCCTTCTTCCCCCGTCTCCGGCGAAAGGGCATTAGGGGCGTTAACCGCTACATGCTCCGCCAGTTCATGGGCGAATTCCTTGAAACTGTCGACCTTGGTAACGAAATCCGTCTCACAGTTCACTTCCACCAAGGCGCCACATTTTTTATCCGGGGTAATAAAGGAAGTGATGAGCCCTTCCGCCGCAATCCGGCCGGCCTTCTTCGCCGCAGCCGCCAGTCCCTTTTCCCGCAGGTATTCCACGGCCTTTTCCATGTCGCCGCCGGTTTCGATCAGGGCTTTTTTGCAATCCATCATCCCGGCCCCGGTTCTCTCCCGCAACTCTTTAATCTGCGCGGTAGAAATATTCACACCCACTCGTCTCCCTCCTTTAAGAAATTAACTTGCCCACGGAAAAAATGCATTTGATAAAAGGAGGGCCGCGAATTGCTCACGGCGCCGTCCTTCTTAATTAATCTTTCACTTCGCAGCGGCGGTTTCTTCCGGTTCTTCCCCGGCAGCCGGTTCCTCTTCGGCGGCCGGTTCCTCGAATTCAACCGCTGTTTCGGCCTCCGCGATAACTTCGTCCGCTTCCGCCTTGTCTGCCGGAGCGGTCTCCGCATCGGCTGTTTGCTCTCCCTGGCGTCCCTCAATCACAGCGTCGGCAATCTTCCCGGACAAGAGCCGGACTGCCCTAATCGCATCATCGTTCCCAGGGATAACATAATCGATTTCATCGGGGTCACAGTTGGTATCGACAATGGCGATGATGGGGATCCCCAGCTTTCTTCCTTCCGCCACTGCGATCCGTTCCTTCCGCGGATCCACCACAAAGATCGCATCAGGCAGCCGGTTCATATCCTTGACCCCGCTCAAAAACTTCTCCAGGCGGGCCCGCTCCTTCTCCAACTGCAAGACCTCTTTTTTCGGAAGCAGAGCAAACGAGCCGTCTTCGGCCATTTTTTCAATCTTCTTCAGCCTTTCCACCCGGGAGCGGATAGTCGCAAAGTTGGTTAACATCCCGCCCAGCCACCGGTGGCAGACATAGAACATCCCGCACCTGGTAGCTTCCTCACGGATGGCATCCTGCGCCTGCTTTTTGGTGCCGACAAAGAGGATGGTGCCGCCTTCAGCCGCCAAATTCCGTACAAAATGGTAGGCTTCTTCCACCATTTTTACGGTTTTCTGCAGGTCGATGATGTAGATCCCATTGCGTTCGGCGAAGATATAAGGAGCCATCTTCGGGTTCCAACGCCTGGTCTGGTGACCAAAATGCACCCCGGCTTCGAGTAACTGCTTCATCGAAATAACTGCCATGTGGTCACCTCCTTCCCTCTGGTTAATGCCTCCGCTTTCTTCATCTCCGCACCCACCCTTTTCAGGGCACCCGGGCGCCGGATCCGAAAACGTGTGTAATGAAAAAACATACTCTTCAAGTATATCATGATCCGGTTTTCCTGGCAATAGTTTGGCCGGAAATTTTCCGGAAAACACGGGACCGCTAGCGCCGCCCGTTCAAGAGGTAAGGGCGGACCTCGCCCAGCAGGTAAAAGGAGCCGGTAAACAAAACCGGCAGGTTCGTGCCGGCGGCCAGGTTCGCTTCCCCGGCCAAACCCACCGCCTGCAGCGGATCGTCGACTTCCACCGCGTCAATGCCATAACGGCGAAAGGCCGTACCAATCCGTGCGGGCAGGGCTGTATTGGGATGGGGAATCCGGGTGGCAAAGACCTTGCGGACCTTGGGCGCGAGGATCCCGGCTATCTCTTCCACCGGCCGGTTCTCCTGCACGCCAATGACCGCCGTGAGCATTGCCCGGGGGAAGAGCTCTTCGAGGCTCTGTACCAGCACCCGGCAGGCGTGGGGGTTATGGGCCCCGTCCAGTAAGAAGGAGGGGTTCCCCGGGATTAGCTCCAGGCGCCCCGGCCATTGCACCTCATTCAACCCGGCGATCAGATCTTCCCGGCGCCATGGGAAACCTTCCTCCCGCAGCAAATGCAAAACCCCATAAACAAGGGCGGCGTTGGCCGCCTGGTGTGAGCCGAGAAGATTTACCCGTACCCGCAACGGCGGTTCCTCTTTCCATTGCAGTTCCAAATATGTCCCGGAGAGATCAGCCCTTTCCAGCCGGAAACGGATCTCCTTGCCCACACGGTAAAGGGGGGCGCCGGCCCGGGCGGCGGCCCCGGCCAATACCTGCAGGGCCCCGGGTTCCTGCAGACCGGTTACCACCGGCCGTTTCGCTTTGATAATACCCGCCTTCTCCCGGGCAATCGCCTCCAGGGTCTCCCCCAGGTACTCCCGGTGTTCCAGGCCAATCGGGGTGATCGCACAGACCAGGGGGTCCACCACGTTGGTGGCGTCGAGTCTCCCCCCCATGCCCACCTCAACAACGGCTATATCCACTTCTTCCCCGGCAAAAAAAGAGAAAGCCAGCAGGGTCCCGAACTCAAAAAAAGTGGCGGGGCCGATCTCCGGGTGCCCGTCCGCCGCCTCCACCACCGGCTTAACCCGGGCTACCAGCGCAGCAAGGCTTTCCGGGGGAATGCTCTTTTCAGCAACCATGATCCGTTCAGAATATGAACTTAAGTGCGGCGAGGTATACCGCCCCACTTTATAGCCGGCTTTTTTCAAAACCGTACTCAGCATTACGGTGGTGGAACCTTTCCCGTTGGTCCCGGCAATATGCACCACCGGGAACCGGCGGTGGGGGTCGCCGAGTTTCTCCAGGAGATAATGCATGCGTTCCAACCCAAGTTTAATCCGGAATGAGGAGCGTTCGTAGATATACTGCAAGGCCTCTTCGTAAGTCATAAACCTCTCCACCCGCCATTCTCTTTTTCCCCGCCAAAGGGAAATGAGGGAAAATGGAGAATAAAAGATTGTCTTTATTCTTTCGCGTGCCTGCGTCCGGCAAAAGCAATATTGTTATTGTAAAGAAAAGCAAAAAGAGAAAGCAAACAAAGGAACAAAGGGGTAAATCGCCATGTTCAACGTTGTCCTCTACCAGCCGGAGATCCCGCAGAATACAGGGAACATCGCCCGTCTCTGCGCCGCCACCGGCAGCAGCCTGCACCTGGTCGAACCTTTGGGTTTCTTCCTTGATGACAAGCACCTGCGCCGTGCCGGCCTCGATTACTGGCCCCTGGTTTCCCTCCGGCGGTACCTGGATTTCCAGGAGTTGCTTTCTGCTCATCCCGGGGCCCGCTGGTTCTTTTTTACCACCAAAGGCCAAAGACCCTACCATGAAGTGGCTTTCCAACCCCATGATTTCTTGGTCTTTGGCCCGGAAACGCGGGGACTGCCCCCGGAGATCCTCTCCCTCAACCCCGGGCAGAACCTGCGGATCCCCATGATCACCGGGGCCCGTTCCCTGAACCTCGCCAACTCTGTGGCGGTTGTTCTTTATGAAGCTTTACGCCAGACGGGGTTTCCGGGGCTTCTTTGATCCTCCCCGCCCTTCTTTCCTTTCTTACCCGCCCCGGGAGAATTTCTTTTTCAGATAATCCCAGGTCTCCGGGAAATGCCTGGCGGCGATTAACAAGGCGAGACAAACCCCGGCGGGGATGCCGGCAATACCGGCATAAACCGCCACTGCCAAAACCCCGGTAAACGAAGCGAGCGGCATATAGCGGGTAGGAAGGAAAACCACCGCCCAGAAGTGGATAAAGGCCAAGACCGCGAGGGGCGCTCCCCATAAGGCCACCGCCAAGCCGGTAGCCAGGCCTTTACCACCCCGGAAACGCAAGTAAATGGGGAATATGTGGCCTGTTACCGCCAGAAAACCCATCCACAATTCCACTTCCCGCGGGAAGCCCAATACCCGCGTGAGAACCAAAACCAGCAACCCCTTGCCAAAATCCCCGGCAAAAACCAGCAATGCCGGGCCGATACCCAATGTATCAAAGGCGTTGGCGGCTCCGATATTACCGCTCCCCACTTTTTGGAGGTTGATCCCCCGCAACCCTTTTCCCACCAGGACCCCGGTGGGAATAGCCCCGATTAAATAGGAAGCGATCCCCATGAGCGCTAAAGCCATTACTGATAGAGATTCCATTCTTAAGCCTCCTTTACCGTTGCAACTTCCTCATGCCTAACGGAGGGCGCAAAAACCGCCCCCCGGATCGGGAACCCTCCGGGAATCATTGAAAACCGGAAAACAGTATCCTGGAAAACCTCCCCGTCAATCTGGTAGAAGAGCGGGGTCATACTCTCCAGATAGATTTCCCGCCCACGGAAAAACCCAACTTTATCCTGCAACCGGCCGTGCTCGCCTTTAATGGCCAACGGCAGGAACCAAAGGACCTCCAAGGGAGTAACCTCTTTCACCACGCAAATGTCGAATAAACCATCATCAATCCTGGCATCCGGGGTTATTTTTATCCCCCCGCCGTAGGTGCTGGAGTTGGTGACCGCGAATAACAAGGCTTTATACTCCCGTTCTTTCCCGTCGGCAACCATTTTCACCCGGTGAAGCCGGAAAGAAAAGAGGGTTTTTATCACTGCCAAAAGATAGGCAGGCATTCCCCGGACAAAGCGTATCCCCTGGTTTGCGGTATATGCCACCCGCCCGTCAAACCCGGCGCCCACCGAAGAAATAAAATACCTGTCATTAAGGCGGCAAAGGTCCACCCACCTGGTTTCTCCTTCGATAATTTGCCGGATCGCAGCCGCCGGATCAGCGGGCATCCCGATCATGGCGGCAAAATCATTGCCTGTACCGGCGCTCAAAACACCAAGCGGAACCTTGCTGCCGGTCATCCCGTTAACCACCTGGTTAACCGTGCCGTCGCCACCGGCGGCAATCACCAAGTCATACCCGGATTCCACGGCCTTCTTCGCAATTTCTATGGCATGGCCGTGCCATTGCGTCTCCTCCAAATGGGAACGGTAGCCGTAGTTGGCCAATTCAGCCAAGATCTTTGCCTTGAGTTTAGCCGCTTTCCCTCTCCCGGCCCGGGGGTTAAGGATAATCTTCACCTTCATCGTCTTCACCTCAATGAATTTAGCCACAATTTTCAGTTCATTTCGGCAATCCAGGAGAAAACTCCTGCCCGGAAAGGACAAATTTTCCCGTCCAAAAGCCCGCGGCATACGGTGCAGTCTCCCTGCAGGCCGGTATAAAAAAAACCCCGGAAAATCCGGGGTTTTCTGCCTCTACCTGGCTGTCCCTGGCCTAAAACCTATTGCCACACAAGCACAGAATCAAGATGATGAAGAGGCATAAGGAAAGAGAATCCCTCGACCCCAAAATGCTCATGCCTTCTGCCATGGGCTTACTTCCCTCCTTTGCTTAACGTTCCTGGATTGGGAGGCGTCTTAAGCATCCTATAACAGTATATAGAATTTTCACTGGAAAGCTCCTGTGTCAACATACTTTTTCTAGACGGGCTTTTTTACCCTTAACCATAAAAAAAGCGCCGCTTTGCGGCGCTTTTTCGAATCTACTGCCATTAAACAGCCTCTACTCTTTTTACCTCCGGTATCTCCTCCCGTAGACGCCGTTCAATCCCGTTTTTCAACGTCAGCGTCGCCATGGGACAACCGGCGCAGGCCCCTTTGAGCCGGACCTGCACAACCCCGTCTTCCGTAACAGCAACCAGTTGGACATCGCCCCCGTCAGCCTGTAGGGCGGGGCGGATCTGTTCCAAGACCTTTTCAACTTGCTCTTTCATAGCCAGAGCCTCCTTTTTTATAATATCTCCATCCGTAAACCCTTTCTTTCCTCAGGCGTGGAAAAGCCTGAGCCGGAGGATATCGGGGCGGATAAAAGCAAACTCTCGCAACTGCATGAGCGCCTTGTTCAAAGCGTGTTCCGGTGCTTCGTGGGTCAAAAGGACAATCGGGACAAAATCCTTTTCCCCATGGGTTTCCAGTTGCACCACGGAAGAGATGGAGATTTTGTTCTCACCAAGCACCCCGGAGATCCTGGCAAGAATTCCCGGTTGGTCCAAAGTATACAGGCGCAGGTAAAAACGGTTGGTAACCTCATCCAGTGGCAAAAGGGGTACATCCTTCTCCGGGTCCATCGAAAGACAGGAGAAACACTCGCCGCGGGGGCGCGCCAGCATATTCCGGGCCAAATCCACAATATCGCTCACCACAGCGCTGGCTGTCGGGTCCTGCCCGGCGCCCGGCCCGTAAAACATGGTATTGCCAACCAAATCGCCGGTGATAAAAACCGCATTAAGCTCATTGTTTACCGCCGCCAGCAGGTGTTCTTCAGGGACAAGCGTCGGGTGCACCCGCAAATCGGCTTTTCCCCCGATAAAGCGGCAGATCGCCAGCAGCTTGATGACATACCCGAAACTCTTGGCATAATTAATGTCAAGCGGGGTCACCCCGGTGATCCCCTCCACCGGGATCCTGTCAAAATTCACCAGGCCCCCGAAGGCCAGGGAGGCCAGGATCGCCAATTTATGCGCGGCATCAACCCCGTTGATATCCAGGGTGGGATCGGCTTCGGCAAACCCTTTCGCCTGTGCTTCCCGGAGCGCTTCGGCAAAATCCATATTATCCTGGTGCATCCGGGAGAGGATATAGTTGGAAGTCCCGTTGACAATCCCGTAGATACCGAGGATCCTGTTGGCCACCAGGCCCTCGCGCAACCCCATGATCACCGGGATCCCCCCGCCGACACTGGCTTCAAAAAGAATGTCGACCCCGTGGGCCCGGGCTTGGGAAAAGAGTTCCCGGCCCCTGGTGGCCAATAACGCCTTGTTGGCGGTGATCACATGTTTCCCGTTGGCCAATGCCTGCATGACATAGGTAAATGCCGGTTCATAGCCGCCAATGGTCTCGATGACAATATCGATCCCGGGATCGTTTATAATCTCCGCCGCATCGGTTCCCATCTTTACGCCGGTAAAATCGACCCCCCGGTCCCGCTCCCAGTCCGTGTCCACCACGGTTTTCAGGTTAAAGCGGATCCCGGAGCGGGAGGCAAGCAACTCTCTTTCGGTCAAGAGAATCCTGGCCACACCGGTACCAATATTCCCCACACCCATAATACCAATATTGATTACCGGCTGCTCCATCCCTATCAGCTCTTTCCCATAAATTTTTTCGAAAAGAAAGAAATATCCAAAATAGCTTATGTTAGTATAGCATGGCAAAGGTGAAAAGTCAATTATCCTTCTGTTGCAAAACCTTCTCCCCGCCCATGGCCGGGAAATTATCGCCCGGCAGCCGATCTTTATTAAATTTAAGGTCTAATTTACTAAAGTATTAGAGAAGAACCATCGATAATTCTATTACCCAAAACTTTTTTAGAAGGGAACTATTGCCAAAAACAGGGAGGCGTTACCATGCTAAACAGGCTAAAATTAAGGCCAAAGCTGATGCTTCTGTTTATACT
>JAAYGG010000088.1 GCA_012727895.1 Bacillota bacterium | reverse complement strand
GGTTTGTGATCGATCATTACCGGAAAGATCTTTTAACCACCGCTCCCCTACTGCAGAAGGGAGATCCCCGGTGGCCTGCACACGCGGGCGTTGGCGGTTTTTTTCCCGGCGGCGGGAGATGCCCGGTTTCCCCCTGGGACAAGTTGGTTTTTAACCCTGTTTACCTGAATCATTTGCCCGTTTATGAAGGCCGGTTGCCTGGGACCGGGGTGATTATTGGCCCGAACAGCCGCCGGCCTTTATCCCTGAAGATCCCGGTTTTATTGGGGGGAATGGCCTATAAAACCCTGAACGCCGCGGCGAAACAGGCATTGGCCCTGGGGGCAACCATGGCAGGAACGGCAACCAATACGGGGAGCGGTCCTTTTTTACCGGCGGAGCGGGCTGCTGCCGAGAAGCTTATTGTCCAATACATCCGGGGCGGATGGGGAAAGGATCTTGAGGCCTTGCTCCGGGCGGATGCCATCGAGATCCAACTGGGGCGGGGACCGTGGGGAGCGTTGCCCCGGGCGGCCGCTATTACTCAAAGGGCAGCCGGTTTGGAACTCCGGGGAATTCTCCCCCGGAAACCAGGGGAAAAGGATGATATTCCCCCCCGGGTGGCGGGAATAAGAACCCCGGCGGAACTGGCGGAGTTAATTGAAAACCTCCGCCGGAAGACGGGAGGGGTACCAATCGGGGTGAAGATTGGCGGCACCGGCTTCCTGGAGAAAGAACTCGACTTGATTCTCCGCGCCGGCCCCGATTTTTTGAGCGTTACCGGCCTGGAAGGCGGGTTTTGGGACTGGAAAGCCGGCTCCATGAATCTCCGTGGCGCCATGGGATTACCCACCCTCTATCTCCTGGTCCGGGCCTGCCGTTTCCTGGAGAAACGGAAACTCCGCGGGAAAGTAACTCTCCTGGCCGGCGGCGGGCTGGTGACGCCGGTGGATTTTTTAAAAGCCATGGCCTTGGGGGCTGATGCGGTTTTTATCGGTTCCGCCGCCCTCGTTGCCCTGGTTTACCCGCAGGGGTTTCCTTTCTCCCGGCGCCTGGCAATAGATAAGCTTTTCTACGGGAAAGGGGAAGGAATAAATGTTTCCCGGGCCGCCCATGGCCTGGCCAATTTTCTCCGGGCGGCGGTGGCGGAGATGCAGGCGGCCGCTCTACAGATGGGCAAGGAACACCTGCGGGAAGTGGGCCTTGAGGATCTCTCCTCTCTCGACCGGGAACTCGCCGCTTATTTGGGGATTAACTGGTGCGGCGGGTTGAGAGAGGGGCCGCAGTACGGTAAATCCGGGGACTATAACGTTATGTGGAAGGAGGATTAGGCGAAAAAATAGCGAAAAACAATTAAAGGAAGATTTTGCGCGGGAGAAAAAACCGCCCTTCTTGGGCCGGGTTCCAGTTCTGAGCCGGAGAGAATACCGCGCGAAACGGGGCGGAGGTTTGCACAGTCATGAACAGGCTGGGGAAAGGGTTGCTTTTCCTTTTTTTATGGGGACTGGTTTTCTTCCTGCTGCTGGAAGGGGCCGGGCCGGCCGGAGCCTTCGAAGAATTACAGGAGATTACCGAACGGATCGAAGAGACCAAAGATGAGCTTTTGCGCACGCAAAAAGAGGAACAGTCGGTATTAAACCTGTTACTCCGTGCCCAGCGTGAATTGGCGCAGATCGAATCGGATTTGGCCGGGATTGAAGTAAATCTCCGCCGTACCGACGCGGCCATCTCCCGTCTCCAGCGGCAAATCGTCGCCTTGGAAAAGGAGATAGTCGAGTTGGAGGAGGAGTGCCAAAAACGGCAGCAGCTTCTAAATGCCCGGCTGGTAGCGGTTTATAAATACGGGGCCACGGACTACCTGGAACTCCTCTTTTCCGCCACGAGCTTTGCGGATCTGGTCGGTAAATTTGAGACCGTCTCCTATTTTCTCCGCCGTGACCTGAATCTGCTCGAAGGAATGCTCGCCGCCAGGGAGGAACTGGCCCGGAAAGAAGCGGAATACACGGAGAGAAAAGAACGGCTGGTGGCGGAGCGCCGTAATTACAGTGTTTTGCGGGAAAAAGCCGTGACAAAACAGAAGGAAAAGGCGGTGCTGGTTGAGAAGACCAGGGTGGAGCTGAAACGGATCCAAGATAACCGGCAAAGCTTGGAAGCGGCCCTGGATGAACTGGAACGGATCTCCAAAGAACTGGAGGAGCAGATCAGGAAGAGACAACGGGCGGAAGGCCTGGGTACCGGGAAGATAATCTGGCCCGCCCGCGGGCGCATCAGTTCCCCCTTTGGCTGGCGTACTCACCCCATCTTGAAGAGCAGGCGTTTTCATTCCGGGATTGATATTGCCATCCCCTCCGGCACCCCGGTGCAGGCGGCCGACAGCGGCGTGGTGCTTATCAGCGGCTGGAACGGGGGGTACGGCTTGTTCGTCGCCATCGACCACGGGAAAGGGATCTCCACTGCCTATGCCCACAATTCCCGGCTTTTGGTGAAAGAGGGCGACGAGGTGACCAAGGGACAGACCATCGCCCTTTCCGGGAGTACGGGATGGAGCACCGGCCCGCACCTCCACTTTGAGGTACGGGAGAACGGGACCCCGGTTAATCCCTTGAAATATCTGCCGTAATTTCTCCAGGCATGAACATATTATATTAACGGCATGGGATGGATAACGGGAGGTGAAAGCATGGGTTTGAAAGTGGCCCTGCTTTACGGGGGCCAATCAGGAGAGCATGAAGTATCGATAATGTCCGCCTGTTCAGTCCTGGAAGCGGTCAACAAAGACCGTATCGAGGTTTTCCCGATTGGTATCGGTAAAGACGGCCGGTGGTATCCGGGGCTTTCACCGCAGACCGTGAAGGCCAGTGGGACCTTGGAAGTTCGCCCGCTGTCGCCGGATGCGCCGGATCATCCGCAGGCAGGCGAGGGCCTGATCGACAATACCGGCGGTTTTTTATTGGGTGCGTTAAAAGAAAAGGTCGACGTGGTGTTCCCCCTCCTCCACGGGCCGCGGGGTGAAGACGGGACGGTTCAGGGGTTATTGGAATTGACCGGCATCCCTTATGTGGGCGCCGGGGTGGCCGCCTCCGCCGTTGGTATGGATAAGGCGTTGATGAAAGCGGTTTTCCAAGAGAAAGGGATCCCCGTTGGGGATTACCGCGTTTACCTGCGGTCGGAATGGCGAGGGAATCCGGAGGGAATAATCGGGGAGATCGAAGAGGCCTTGGGGTACCCGTGTTTTGTGAAACCGGCCAACCTCGGCTCCAGCGTGGGCATTACCAAGGCCCATGACAGAGAAGAGCTGAAAGCAGCTTTGCAAAGAGCGGCGGCTTACGACCGGAAGTTGATTGTCGAAGCCTTTATCAATGGCCGGGAGATCGAATGTGCCGTCTTAGGGAATGACCGGCCCGAGGCGTCGGTGCCGGGGGAGATCATCCCCGGTGCGGAGTTCTATGATTACGAGGATAAGTACGTGAATGACAAGACTGAACTTATTATCCCCGCCGGCCTCCCGGAGGAAACCACGGAAGAGATCCGTTCCTTGGCGGTCCGCGCCTTTAAGGCCATTGACTGCGCAGGCTTTGCCCGGGTTGATTTCTTTGTCCGCCGTGAAGACGGGCGGGTGCTGGTGAATGAGATCAACACCATCCCGGGTTTTACCAAGATCAGCATGTACCCCAAACTGTGGGAAGCATCGGGCCTCCCCTACCCCAAGTTGATCGAACGCCTGGTGGAATTGGCCATAGAGCGCCATGAAGATTTGAAACAGAATAAGCTTTTCTAAATCCCTCTATGTTGCGGATCCGCTGACAAGTGAAGGCTGCCCGCCTTTTTTCCCGGCGGGCAGCTGTTTGTTCTTGTTAAAGGATTAGTATCCCTCGTACACGTACAGCAATCAGATGAAAAAGAACGTTACCAGGGCAAAAGCCGTTTTCGGATCTGCGCGCCGGAGTTGATCGGCGCGCATCACAACAGCTCAATAGTGAGTTCGCCGTTGTAATGATCCGGGATAATCAGGCTCTCGCCGTCTTTGGCTGTCAACCTCCCGCCTGTGACCTCTTTTACCTGCCAGGCGCCGCGGAGGAGCAGGGACCAGGGTTTATCAGCGGCCTCGGCCTGGAGAAGAATTTTCTGCCCCCGCCGTTCGGCGCGGACCATAAGCTCAGGCCGGCCTTCCATATTATAGACCCGGGTTGAGGCGGCAGCGCCCTCCTCCAGGTTGAAGAGGTGAAGCGTGACGTTGGCGGCAAAATCATAATCCGGCCGCCGGCTGTTGTTGCCAACGGCGATGATTTGGTTGGGCCTGACCAGCAGCGGCAGGCTCAGGTACCCGTGTTTTTCCTTAACCCAGCGGCCCCCGGCGATCTTTTCGCCGGTGAAGAAGTTACTCCACTGGCCGGGGGGTAAATAATAGGAGACTTCCCCGTCTTCGCTGAAGACCGGCGCCACCAGCAGTGCCTCGCCCAGCATGTATTGGGTATCGAGGTAGCGGCAGCCCGGATCGTCCGGGAACTCCAGGACCATCGGACGGAGAACCGGCAGGCCTTCGTCCCGCGCTGCACAGGCCGCCTGGTAGATGTAGGGCATCAGGCGGCATTTTAATTGGGTGAAAAATCGCAGGACGGTAACGGCCTCTTCATCGAAGAGCCAGGGTACCCGGTAAGAGGCATTGCCGTGCAGCCGGCTATGGGAAGAGAGAAGGCCGAAGGCAACCCAGCGTTTATACAGGTCCGGGGTGGCCGTCTCTTCAAAACCCCCGATGTCATGGGACCAGAACCCAAACCCGCAGAGGCCGAGGGAGAGCCCGCCGCGGAGGGTCTCCGCCATGGACTGGTAGGAGCTGAAGCAATCCCCACCCCAGTGGACGGGGTATTTTTGCGACCCGGCCGTGGCGGAACGGGCGAAGACCACAGCCTTGTTCTCCCCGAACTTTTCCTTGAGAACATTAAAGACCACCCGGTTGTAGAGGTAAGAGTAGTAATTGTGCATCTTGTAAGGATCGGAACCGTCGTAGTAAACCACGTCCGTTGGGATCCTCTCGCCGAAGTCCGTCTTGAAGGTGTCAACCCCCATCGCCAACAGGCTGCGGAGCTTCCCGGCGTACCAGGCGCAGGCTTCGGGGTTGGTGAAATCGACAATGCCCATGCCCGGTTGCCAGAGGTCGCCCTGCCAAACCGTGCCGTCCTTCTTCTTCAGCAGGTAGCCTTTGGCCGCGCCCTCGTCGAACAAGGCCGACCTCTGGGCGATATAGGGGTTGATCCAGACCGAGATCCTAAGGCCCTTTTCTTTCAAGCGGCGCAGCATCCCCTCGGGGTCGGGAAAGGCCTCTTTATTCCATTGAAAATCGGTCCAATGGAACTCCTTCATCCAGAAACAATCAAAATGGAAGACATGCAAGGGAAGATCCCGGGCGGCCATCCCGTCAATGAACGAGTTGACGATCTCCTCATTGTAATCTGTGGTAAAGGAGGTGGTTAACCAGAGGCCGAAGGACCAGGCCGGAGGGAGGGCCGGGCGGCCGGTCAACCCGGTATACCGCTGTAAAACATCTTTTAACCCCGGGCCGTTGATGATGAAGTACTCCAGGTATTCGCCGGCCACGCTGAACTGCACCTTGGAGACGCGTTCCGTAGCCACTTCAAAGGAGACGTGCTCCGGATGGTTGACAAACACGCCGTAGCCCCTATTCGTCAAATAGAAGGGGACATTTTTATAAGCCTGGTCGCTCCCGGTTCCCCCGTCCTTGTTCCAGATCTCCACCGTCTGCCCGTTCTTGACGAAGGCGGTGAAACGCTCCCCCAACCCGTAGACGCCCTCGCCCACCTCCAGGCTCAGTTGTTCCCGCATATAGACACTACTGCCCCCGAAACCGTATTCGGGCAGATCATCGTCGCCAGTCTGGATATAGCCCATACTCCGGTAGTCGCTGCCGGTCAGTAGTTTCTCCCCGTGGAAAAATCGGATTGACCAGGGGTTTTTCCTGATCCGGGCCGACAGATTCCCTGCCTTGTAAACCAGGTAATCGCCGTCGTCGCTGATCTGCACGGGAGTGCCCGCTCTAATCTCATCCGGCGCTTCACTGATGGTAAAGGCGGGTGAGTTGCCTTGCGTAATCGCCCCTTTATAATGATAAAAACGGACCCTGATCACCTCCGGCGCCGGTGAAGAAAGCTCGATAGTGAATAAGGGTCCCTGCAAAGTATCGCCCTTGTGATGAATCGGACGGGCCGGTGCGTACAAGGTCAGGGTTCCATCCCCGGTCTCGTAATCATAAAGGGCGGCCGGGGAGAAGATCTTAACCCCCTTTTTGACCAGCCAGTTTCCATCGGTGAATTTGATGGCCATCAACCCCTTCCTAAATCTTGCCTGGTTCCCCAGTTGTACTGTTTCTCTAATCCTATCTCTTTCTCAAACTCGCCGGCTTAATTTCTTCTATAGTAATAATTCTCTCCCGGCCCGATATCTCCTGCCATAGTGGTTGCTTGCTGCGGGTGTCCTTGCGCCCGCACATGGCATAATAATTGCGGAAGACTAAAGAATTGATTAAACAATAATAGGGAAAAAGAGGTCTTTTCTACACTGTTGCGGAAAAGCAAAAAAAGCGGTACAATATGCTAAATAATCACGTATGGTGCGGAAGTTCTATTCACGGGCAGTACCCGGCCGGATAATGGCAGGAGGTGGGTTCCGCAAATGAAGGTTGTTGTGGTGGGAGCAGGGAAAGTCGGTTTTGATCTCGCAAAGGTCCTCTCGGAAGAGGAGCATGATGTGATCGTTATTGACAAGGATCCGGCGGCCTTGAAGCCGGTTATTGAGACCCTTGACGTGATGACGGTGGCCGGCAATGGGGCCAGCGCTGCGGTGTTGGAAGAGATCGGCATAACTGCCGTGGATATCATCATCGCTGTGACTGAAAATGATGAGCTGAATATGATTGCTTGCATGACGGCGAAACAGTGCGGGGTGCCGGTGACGGTGGCACGGGTGCGGAACCCGGATTATACCTCCCCCCACCCTTACCTCCTTTCCTACGCCCGTTTCGGCCTGGATTTGATTATCAACCCGGAGCACCTGGCAGCCCAGGAGATCTTTCGCCTGGTGGAGTTCCCGATGGCCACGGATATGGAGTACTTTGCCGACGGGCGTTTGAGTATGGTCGGGGTGAAACTCGAGGAAACCATGGGGATCTGCGGCAAATACATCCGCGAGCTCGGCCTGGCCAACCTGACGATCGTTGCCATCAGCCGGGACGGGGAGATTATTATCCCCAACGGGAACACCCAACTCCTGGCAAAAGACAAGCTCTTCCTGGTTGGGGCCACCTCGGGGTTTCACAGCCTGAACGGTTTGGTCAGGATGAAAAACCCCAAGTTTAAGCGGGTTATAATTGCCGGCGGCGGTTTAATCACCCGGTATTTGGTGGGGCTCTTGCGGGGCCGGAAGAAGCGGCCGGAGATCAAGGTTATTGAGGTCTCGGATGAGAAAAGCAAAGATCTGGCCCGGGATTTGGAAGGATGTGAGGTGGTGCATGGCGACGCCACCAAGATCGAGGTCTTTGAAGAGGAAAACCTGGGGCCGGGGGATATCTTTATCGCTTTGACCGGGTCGGACAATTCCAACCTGGTCGCCAGTATGCTGGCGCATAAACGGGGGGTGGAAGAGATCATCTGCCAGATCAGCCGGGAGGATTACCTCCCGCTGGCGGAGATGAGCGGGGTCACCGCCGCCATCACCCCGCGCCTGCTCACCGTAAGTACCGTCCTAAAACTGGTACGCGCCAGTAACGTCCTCTCCATCAGCCTGCTGAATTCGGGTGAGGCTGAATTTATCGAATTGAAAGCGGAACCGGGGTCCGCAGTAACACAAAAACCCCTGCGTGATTTGGAGATGCCGCCGGGAGCGGTGGTCGGCGCGGTCATCCAAAACCGGAGGGTCATTGTGCCCAGGGGGGATACGCAAATTCACCCGGGCGACCGGGCCCTTCTGTTTTCCCTGCGTTCTACCGCCCCGGCGGTGGAAAATCTTTTCCGGGCGGAAAAACCGGTAGGGACGGGAGAAAATAATGCATTTTAGAATGATCCTCCATACGCTGGGCACTGTTCTGCTCTTACTGGCCTTGACCATGGTGTTCCCCCTCTTCTGGGCGATCTGGGACCAGTCCCCGGGGGTTACGGCCTTTGTCGTCTCCATCCTGGTCACTGCCGGGGTGGGATTGCTGATGAAGATGGTAAGACCCTCAGGGAATTTAAGCCGCAGGGACGGGTTTGCCATCGTCGGCCTTGGCTGGCTGCTCATTGCCGGCCTGGGCGCATTGCCTCTCTATCTTTCCGGGGTAACCCCGTCCTATACCGATGCGTTTTTTGAAAGTATGTCCGGGTTTACCACCACCGGCGCAACCATCCTTAGCAATCTGGAGGCGGTCCCCAGGGAGGTGCTCTTCTGGCGGAGCCTCTCCCACTGGCTGGGCGGGATGGGGATTATCCTGCTCTCCCTGGCGATCTTCCCCATTTTGCCGACGGGGATTACGCTTTTTCAGGCCGAGGTCCCGGGCTTGGCGCCGGAGCGGATTCTGCCCCGGTTGAAACAGACGGCCGTGGCGATGTGGCTGATTTACGCCGCCCTTTCCCTCCTGCAGATGGTCGCCCTTAGCCTGGCCGGCCTATCTTTCTTTGAGAGCCTCATCCATACACTCGGTACCGTCTCTACCGGTGGTTTTTCCTCCCGGGATTTAAGCGTTCAGGCCTTTGCCAATGGGACGGTGGAATGGGTTGTGACCATCTTTATGTTTCTCTCCGGGGTTAATTTCACCCTCTATTACCGTTTGTTCCGGAGAAAGAGCCTGCAGCGGTCCTTTGCGGCTACGGAGTTTAAATGGTATGGCCTAATTATTCTCTCCGCTGCAGCGCTCATCGCTTACTCCCTCATGGCCGGTATGGGCTTTTCCCCGGCCGCCGCTGTCCGGCATGGTCTTTTCCAGGCGGTTTCCGTCTGTACCACCACCGGATTCGCCAGCGCCAATTTTGACACCTGGCCGTCCCTGGCCAAGGGGGTCCTTTTTCTCTTGATGTTTGTCGGCGGTTGTACCGGTTCCACCGCCGGTTCGCTTAAGGTGGCCCGGGTGGTTCTGCTCTTCAAATATGCCCTTCGCCGGATCCGGCAGACTGCCCGCCCCCGCCTGGTGATCCAGACCAGATTCGGGGAGACGGCCGTCTCCGACCGGATCCTCCATGAGACCCTCAGTTTCTTCTTTTTGTATATCGCCCTCTTCCTGGGCGGGGTTTTAACTATAATGGGAACCGGTGAGGAGATGCTGACCTCGATCAGCGCAGCCGCGGCTGCCATCGGTAATGTGGGCCCGGGGTTCGCCGGTGTGGGACCGGCCGCCAACTATGCGCATCTGCACCCGGTGGCCAAGTGGGTCCTGAGCTTTCTGATGCTGGCGGGGCGGTTGGAAATCCTGACAGTCCTGATCCTGCTTACCCCGGGTTTTTGGCGGAGATAACCTGCGGCCAGGACGCGGATTTGTAATACGGATTTTTTGGCGAGCAGAAACAACCTGTTTCCGGTGGGAATAACCGCTTTTTTTTGATGAGTAGAAGGAACCCGTTTTCCGGCCAATCTACTTCCTGGTAAATGGAACAAAACGCACCAGGCCGTGGTTTTCCGCAACAAAGGCCTGCCCCTGCCTGGTGAATTTCCAGAGCGTCTGCACCCCCTGGGGCGGGCCGAGCGGGATCACCAGCCTTCCCCCTTCCGCCAACTGCTCTTTAAGCGCGGGCGGGACCTCTTCCGGGGCGGCGGTGACAATAATGGCGTTAAAGGGGCTTTCTTCTTTCCAACCGAAATAACCGTCCCCTGTTTTGAATCTTACATTTTCATAACCCAAAGCCCGCAGGGTTTTCTCGGCCTTGGCCGCCAATTCCGCGATGATCTCCACTGTGTAAACGCTTTTGACTAATTCCGCTAAAATGGCTGCTTGGTAGCCGGAGCCGGCGCCAATCTCCAGGACCCGGTCGTCCTCTTTCAATTCCAGCAGTTCGGTCATGAGGGCGACGATATACGGCTGGGAGATGGTCTGGCCGCAGCCGATGGGTAAAGGCCGGTCCTCATAGGCGGCATAAAGATATTCATCGGGAACAAATTCATGCCTTGGGACTTTCTCCATGGCGGCCAGGACCCGCTTGTCCCTGATCCCGCTGAGCTTTAACCTCATGCCCGTGCCTCCCTTCACTCCTTCCCCTTGTGAAAGAAAAATTAAAAATTGGCCGGTTGGTTTCGGTGGTCCCCCGGATATGCTAAAATATAAGGCAAAAGGAGGGATCCCCATGTCGCAGGTTTTTGAGTTAAGCAAAGAGAACTTCCAGGACGAGATCTTGTCGTATCAAGGTATGGCTTTGGTGGATTTTTGGGCGCCGTGGTGCGGGCCTTGCCGGATGCTAGCGCCGATCCTCGAAGAGGTGGCCGCCGAGTATCAAGGCCGGGTGAAAGTGGGAAAGGTCAATACCGATGAGAATCTGGAACTCTCCGGGGAATACCAGATCATGTCCATCCCCACCCTGATCCTCTTTAAAGACGGTCAGCCGGTGGAGAGGATCGTCGGTGTACAGCCAAAAGAGAAGCTCCGCTCCTTTTTGGATAAGTGGTTGTCCTGAACCACAGTCTCAACCATGGCCTCCCTGCAGGGGGTTGCCGCCGCTCTAGCGACGGCTGCCGGTAAGCGCAGGGAGGTTTTTCTCTCTTTTCCCGGGGGAAAGAGCTTTTGCCACAGGTTGGCAAAGAAAGCGCGGATCCTCCGGATCGCCAGTGTAAACCAGCCTGCTTTGGCCACGGATTCGGTGGTCACAACCGGCACCCGCTCCCGGTTCCGTCCTTCGGCGGTTAAGTACTCATAGGCGGGGACCCTTTTACCCTCTTTGACCGCAGGCACCAAGTAGCCGGCGACTTCGCCTTTGGTTACGGGCGCTTTTAAACCGCGGTTTTCCGGCAATTGCGGAGCGGGCTGGAAAACCGCTTCGTAGTTCTCTTTTTCTTCAGGCTTGAGCAAAACCCGCAATGGTTCTGCGGGAGTAACCGTAACGGTCTCCTTTTTTCCGCTCCGGACCGCCAGGGTCATTTGGCCGTTCTCATCAAAACCCGTGGGGGCCAGTTCGACCACGGCAAAACGGTTGAAACCATAATCCAGGAGTTTCCGTGTTTCGCTAAACCGGGTCTGATAGGAATCGGTCTTTATCACTACGGAGATGAGGCGGCGCCCGTCCCGTTCGGCGGTGGCAGTAAAACAATAACCGGCCTGAGCGGTATAACCGGTTTTTAACCCGTCGACACCGTTGTAGGCATAAACAAGCCCCGGCAGCATCCAGTTCCAGTTGTCCATCCGTACGGCGTCGGGAGTGCCCTCCCGGAAGGTTTTCCGGGGAATACTGGAAACAGTGAGGACCTCCGGGTGGTCGCGGAGAAGATGGAAGGCCAGGAGCGCCAGGTCCTTGGCGGTCATTAGATTCGTTGCCTCCGGGCTGGTACCGGCGGGATGCATCCCCATGAGGTCGCTGTTATCCAGACCGGTGCTATTGACAAGGGTGGTATTTCTTAACCCCAGTTCCTTGGCTTTCTCATTGGCCAGCCGGACAAAATCCCCCTCGGAACCGGCCAACAGTTCCACCAGGGCGATGCTAGCGCCGTTGGCCGAGTAAATGACGGCCGCTTCGTACAGTTCTTTTACGGTATACTGCGTGTTCTTCCGGAGCGGGACATTGGAAAGGCGGAGGTTTTGCGAGATCCGCCAGGCATAATCCGAGATGACGGTGGGTGTCTCCCAGGATATTTTCCCCTCTTTGATGGCGGCAAGGACCAGATATTCCATGAACATCTTGGACATGCTGCCAACCGGCAAAACTTCCTCCGCGTTTTTTTCATAAAGGATCTTGCCGGTCTCCCCATCGACAAGAATGGCGGAAATGGCCCGGAGTTGCAAGGGGTCTTCCGCTGCCGTCAGGGCGGGCACGGTGAAAAAGAAAAGAACGGCAAGAAATAGGCCGGTTATTTTCCCCTCTATTCTCTGGTGCAAGTCGATCCCCCCGGTTATTTTTCTTTCATACAGTAGTATTTTATCACAAGTATTTTATCATATTTCCCGCTGGTTTAGTTAGTCATGGCGGCGGGGAGGGTTTTTTCCGGGTTAACCAGAAAAGCGGCCAGGAGGAGAACGGCCAGGAGCAAAGCGGCAATGCTCCAGAATAGGGTCGGCTGTGGAAGTTGCAAACCAAAGACCGGCGGGCCGACGGCGACACCGAAGAAACGGACGGTACCATAGAGGCAGGTAATCAACCCCCGTTCACTGCCGGGGACAGCAGAAGTGACCAGGGTATTCAGGGCTGGCAGGACAAATCCGGTTCCCAGGCCCACCAGGACTGTGGCGGCTATACTCAGGAAGAGCCCGGAAAGAACCGGGAAGAAAAAGATCCCGGCGGCGATGAGAAAAAGCCCGCCAAGGATTGACCATTTCAAGGCTCCGGCCGGGGCCCGTTTCAGGGCTATTCCCCAAAGGTAGGAAGTGACCGCCATGACCAGGACGGGCAGGGCGATAACCAGCCCGCGGCGGAAGACCCGGTAGTGATAGACCTTTTCCAACAGGTCGGAAACCAGGCTCAAGAGGCCGAAGAGGGCAAAGAGGACGGCCATCCCGGCGAGAAAAATAATAGCCAGGTTAACTCCTTTTGCCTGGAAGACGCCCTGCAGGCTCTTTAGGTAATCTTGGGTGGAGGCCGCCTGGCGCCGCCCCGGCGGTTCCTTGGCTATCAGGAAGACGGCAAGGGCCACCGGGAAGGCCAAGATCCCGTAGACAAAGAACGGGGCATACCAGGAAATCAGGGCGACGGCGGCCCCGGCCAGGGGACTGACCACCTTCCCCAAGCCGTTTCCGGCTTCCAGCAGACCCAGCACTTGTATTCGCTCTTTCCCCTGGATGAGGTCGCCGGCCAGGGCCATGGCCAACTGGTAGGTCCCGCCCGCCCCGATCCCCTGGATGATCCGGGCGCCCAAGAGGTAGGGATAGGCCGCTTCCTTGGCGAAGATGGCGGCCAGGCCGGCCAGGAGCCCGCCGGCGCCATAAACAAGCAAGGCAGGGACCATGATTTTTTTCCTCCCCCAATGATCGGAGAGGACCCCGGCAAAGGGGATGACGATCCCGGCGGGAATGGAAAAAGCCGTGATCAAGAAGGCGGTTTGGCAGAGGCTGACCCGGAGGTTTTCCCGGATGGCCGGAAGAACCGGTATTAACATGGAATTACCGAGGACCATGATAAAAGGAACGGTGGCGAGGATCCCAATCGTTGGCTTAAGGCTTTTTTCCATCTTCCCACCCTGCCTTCTTTGGATTTTCTTTTGTTACAGCTTCTTCCCAAATGCTATATTAGTCTGCCAAAAGATTGGGGAAATTAACCCCAAAGCATACTTCCTTTCCTCCCGGCGTAGATCTGGAGAAGAAGGAGGGGAGGAGGATGCGTTTCCTGCGCGCATGGGGGGTTTGTCCCCTATTTTTCTGGCCGGTAGTCACCTTTTGGCTGGTGCTCGCCTTTTGCCCGGCTCCGGCGGGCGGGAGCAATCTGCCCGGTACGAGGAGTCCGGTGGTCAGCCCATCCGGTGCGTCGGCTGCCGGCGCCCGGCCCAATGACGATGTGACAGTCCATTTTTATGCCGAGGACCCGGAGGGGGACGATTACGGCCCGGGAAGCTATATTTACCCCAGTGACCCGGCGTTTGCTCCTTATGAAGGCCTCTTCGACCTTTTGGCCTTCCGGGTTTGGAGTGACCGCCGGGGGGAAGAGATTTACTTTGATGTGAAGATCAAGAACGTCACCAACCCCTGGGTGGCGCCGGAGGGTTTTATTCACCCGGTGATCCATATCTATATTGCCACCGGGAACGGCACCAACAGTGAACCGGTAAACGAAGGACCACGGGTGGTCTTTTCTCCCCGGCACCGGTGGGAATTTGCCCTTACCGGGGTCGGCTGGGAGAACAGTGCCGTTTATCACCGGGATACGACCGGGAGGTTACAGGAGACGGCAATCACCGCCGCCTATCTCCAGGCGGAGGACCTGATCCGGCTGGCGGTGCCAAAGCGGCTTATCGGGACCCCCAAAGCCAACTGGCGGTATTATGTTTTTACCGGCTCTTATGACGGGTTTGGCCCGGGCTTTTTCCGGGAGATCAAAAAAGAGGCGGATGAGTGGTTCTTCGGTGGCGGTTCCGGGGAGGAAAACGTCCCGCGGGTCCTTGATTTGCTGGCCCCGGCCGGCGGCAGGTACGCCCAGGAGAAGCAGTTGCAGGTGTTGCCCGGCGGGCAAATGGCCTGTTTGTACCCGGTGGGGACGGGGAGGAAATGGGACTCTTGGCAGCCCTGGCTCCTTTTGCCCCTTATTGGGGTTGGGGTGGCCCTTTGGCTCCTTCTCCGTAAAAAACCGGTTTTCAGCATTTTCTGGTACCAAAAGAAAAGAAATTAAAGAGGTATAGATTTTCCCTCCCGGGTGCAATAATAACCCCGGGAGGGAGAAAAATGCCATTTACCCGGATTTTGGCCCGGATAATCACCCAACTCAACGGCGACGGGAGGAAAAGGCCGGCCACTGTTTTACTGGAAAAACAGTTTGGCTTGATTGAGGAGGCCAAACGGGACTGGCTGGCGGCCAGGGATTATTTTAATGCCGTTACGGATCCGGACCTGATCGATCACGCCATCTATACGATGGAGGCGGCGGAAAAAAGGTATATCTATCTCCTGCGGAGAGCACGGGAAGACGGGCTTTTCCAGGAGAAGTTCTTTGCAAACTCTAAATTTTAAATTGACAAAAATGGGGTTTTTTGTTATGCTTATCACAACTAAGTAAAGGAGAAACTGCCCTTTTAAACCTGGTTTTTACGGGGAAAAGGAGTGAAAAAACCATATGGGAAAAGGGGTAAAAGGCATTTTTTTTATTTTTTTTGTGCTGATTTTTTTGCTGGCGCCCGCCTCTCTTCAGGCGGCCCTTCCCCTGCACCATGATTTGGCACCGGCAACCGGCGGCGCTTATCAATACGGGTTGTATGGCTATGATAACCCGGCGGCCCTGATCTATCTGCACCAGCCCGATTTCTATTTTACCTGGTCCAACCAGGAAAACACCGCCGGCAAACTTCAGAAGTGGGGCTTTTTTGGGGCCCTTCCCCAGCTCGGTTTTGGGATGGTTCGCGAAGGGACTACAGCCGGATCCGTCATTGATTACCGGCTTTCCACGGCTATCGGGGACAAGTCTTTTGCCCTGGGGTTGGGTTACGGCTGGTCCCGGGGGGATACGGAACTCTTTGCCCGTGACCGCCTGTTGACAGTGGGTTTTTTGGCCCGCCCCACCCGGTGGTTTTCCTTTGGCGCCACGGGGTACCAGGGTATATACAGGGGGGAACAGCAACTCGCTGTCGATTTGGCCCTGCGCCCAAGGGGCAATGAGACGTTAACAGTTTTCACCGGTTTACGGATGGATAAAGGTGAAAGCCCCGGGGAGGGCCGCTGGGCTGTGGGCTTTATTTATGAGGGCCTTCCCGGCCTGCGCTTCACCGGGCAATTTCAGGAAGAGATTTGGACGGTGGGGGCCTCCTTGAGCCTGGGCCGTTTCGGCTACACCCAGCAGGTCAGGTCCACCCCGGAGTTCGACGGGACTGCCACCACCACGCACGGGATCCGGTTCGGGGCATACGACCGGACGCTTAGTGACCGTTATGCACGCCGGGGTAAAAACTATCTCTACCTGGATCTAGGGGGCAACCTGGGGTACCGGCGGTACGGTTTTTATGATTACTCCAATACGTTACAAGGTGTCTTGCAGGCAATTGCCGATGCGGAACGGGACCCGACCATCAGCGGGATTGCCCTGAACCTTTCGGGGATGTATGCCTCGCCGGTGATGCAATGGGAGATCCGGGAAAGACTCCACGAATTTCAAAAGACCGGCAAGCCCGTGCTGGTTTATATCGACCGGTGCGGGATCACCACTTATCACCTGGCTTCTGTGGCCGATTATATTGTTATGGATCCGCAAGGCGTTGTGCAACTGACCGGATTTGCGTACGGCCGGGGATATGTCAAGGGGATGCTGGAGAAACTTGGCATCGGGGTGGAAGAGATCCGGTTCTCCACTTACAAATCGGCCGCGGAGACGTTTACCCGGGAGGAGATGAGCGCGGCCGACCGTGAACAGTACCAGCGGTTGGCCGATGTCTCTTATGAACTGGTACGGGCGGATATCATGGCCGCCAGGGAGATCCCGGAAGCCGACTACGAACAACTCGTGAATAAGGTGGGCTTTATCAGCCCGGACAAGGCTCTCGAATATAACCTGGTGGATGCGGTCGGGCGCTGGGACAAGATCTATGAGCACATCGAGGAAGTTGAAGGGAAGAAGCAGCCCCTGATTACCCCTTCCGCAATACCCGTGCGGAACGAACCGTTCGATGATTATTGGGGCGAGCCGCCGCAGATTGCTGTTATCTACGCCCTTGGCGCCTGTGATTTGGATATGGGGATTGGCGCCCGCCGCCTTGCCCATGAGATCTGGCAGGCCGGGGAGAACCGGCGGGTGAAAGCCATTGTCTTCCGGGTGGATTCGCCCGGCGGCGACCCGCTGGCCGCCGACATTGTCGCCGAGGCTTTGCGCGAAGCGGGTGAGAAAAAACCGGTCATTGTCAGCCAGGGGGATGTCGCCGCTTCCGGCGGGTACTGGCTCTCCATGTACGGGGAGACCATCTTTGCCGCCCCGCAAACCATTACCGGCTCAATTGGCGTCATCAGCTCGTGGTTTTACGATAAGGGCTTCAAAGATAAGATTGGCTTAAGCACCGACCTGGTCAAACGGGGGCATTTTGCCGATTTTGGCTTTGGAATTCAGCTGCCCCTGGTCAATATCCATCTGGCCGACAGGCCCCTGCGGGAAGATGAATATGAGATCCTCAAAGCCAGAAGCGCCGCTGTGTATGAGGAATTCCTGCGGAAAGCGGCGGAAGGCAGGGGTATGGAATACGAGGAAATAGAAACCTATGCCCAGGGGCGGGTCTGGTCGGGTCAAGACGGTGTGGAGATTGGGCTCGTTGATGAGATTGGCGGTCTTGCCGATGCCATACGGCTGGCCAGGAAAAAAGCCGGCCTTTCCCCGGGTGCAAGGGTGAGAATAGTTGAATACCCGGCAATGGGCTGGTTTGGCACAGGGGGGATTATGGCCCGGTTGATCGGGATCGAGGAAAAGGAGAGAGACCCGTTACTGGAAGCGGTTCAGTTCCGTAGCCGGTATAACGGGGAGCCGCTCCCAGTGTTGCCCTTGGAATTCACCCTGCCCTGACCCGTCTCTGTCATGTGAGGGCATGAGCCTGCCATCTCTCCGGGTTGAAGCTGGTACCCGCTCCCCTGCCCGTCGTGGGCGGGGAGCGGGTTTTTATTGGTTTATATTTATATTAAGTGTTTGTATTAATATCCTTTTTAAAAAAGGAAGCGAAAGAGACCTGTCGAAATCCTTCTTATGAGAAACCGGTTACCGTTCAGTAGATGTACACCACAGGCGGAGAACTTCACCCAAAAAGACGCCCCGTTACTGGAGGCCCTTTTGGCCTACGGGAAAAGGCGGATGCTTCCTTTTCACATGCCCGGCCACAGGGGAGGCGGCTTTACGGAACGGGTTTGGCGCAGGAAGGGGAAGGACCTTTTTCCCTTGGATTTGACCGAGTTACCGGAAGTGGCCTGCGGCCGGGATCTGGATTTTTTCTGGCGGGCCGCGGAAGAACTGGCCGCCCGGGCTTTCGACGCCCGCCGCAGTTATTTTCTGGTCAACGGGGCCAGCAGCGGGATCCTTGCCGCCCTCTTGTCCGTGGGGCGGCCGGGAGCGAAGATTTTAATCGCCCGGAATTGCCATCTTTCTGTCATCAACGGCCTGGTTCTCTCCGGGTTACTGCCGGTTTTCATTCCTCCCCGGTGGATTGACGGCCACCCCGCGTTGCCATCCCCCACCACCATCGAAGAAGCTCTCCGGCGCCACCCGGATGCGGTTGCCCTCTTCGTCACCAACCCGGGTTACCAGGGGATTTACGGCCCGCTGGCCGGGGTCGCGGCAGCCGCCAGAACCGCCGGCCTTCCCCTGCTGGTGGATGAGGCCCACGGCGGGCACTTGCGTTACCTGGGCCGGGAAGTGGAGGCCTCCGCTGTTGGCGCCGATCTTTGGGTCTGGGGTACGCATAAGCTTATGGGCTCCTTGACCCAGACCGGCCTGCTCCACCTGGGATCGGAGAAAATCCCCGCCGGCCGGGTTGAGCAGGCCCTCTCCTTGACCGGTTCCACCAGCCCCTCCTATATTCTCCTGGCTTCATTGGATTCCACCCGGCGCCACCTTTATCTGCATGGGCGGGAGTTATTTGCCCGGGCCGCGGCCTATGGCGAAAAAATCCGGAACGAACTGGCCAATCTCCCCGGGGTTAAGGTCCTGACCGGTGAAGAATTGCCCAAGGGGTATCATCTGGACCCGTTGAAGGTGGCCTTTTCCCTGGCGCCGGCGGGATGGCCGGGGTATGCCGCGGAAAAGGTCTTGCGGGAAGAATACCGGGTTCAGGTGGAATATGCCGACCTCCACAACTTGTATTTAATCATTTCCCCGGCGCAAAAGCCCCGGGAAATAAGGGGACTCCTCAAAGCCTGCCGGGCTTTGGCGGGTACCCGCGGCCCGGGAGGAGACGAAAAAACGGCGCCACCGCCTTTTTCCGGCGGGGAACCGCTTTTACCTCCCCGGGAGGCTGTTTCCGCCGTCGCCGCCCGGGTCCCGTTGCGGGCGGCTGCAGGCAGGGTGGCCGCCGGGTGGGTGGCGGCCTACCCGCCGGGGATTCCTCTCTGGACCCCAGGGGAAAGAATAACCGGGGCCATGGTGGAGTGGGCATTGGCCTTCCGGGCGGCCGGCGGCTGGCTGCGCGGGCTGGAAGGGGATCTGGTCCGGGTAGTGGCGGATGAAGAAGGAGCGGGGAACGGTAAAGGCCCCTTTTGCAGTTCGGGAAAAGAGGAAATAGGAAAAGAATTGTCGAATCTCTGAAAGACGTGGAATAGAATAGAATGAGGGTAGTGGTTGTTTGTACCAGGGTAAAAAGGGTTTTTTTATCACCTTGGAAGGTATTGACGGGACCGGAAAGACCACACAAGCAAAACTCCTGGCCGGGAACTTGAAAAAACGAGGGCTTGCGGTCCTTTTGACCCGGGAGCCGGGGGGAACTCTCCTGGCCGAGAGGATCCGGACGATGCTCCTGGAGTTGGGGGAGGAAAAACCCGTTCCCCTTGCTGAACTCCTCTTGTATGCAGCTGCCCGGGCCCAGCATGTGGCGAAGATCATCGGCCCGGCGCTGGCTGCGGGAATGGTTGTTATCTGCGAGCGGTTTTCCGACTCAACCCTGGCTTACCAGGGGTACGGGTTAGAACTGGACCTGGAAGAGATTACGGAGATCAACCGGATTGCCGCCGGCGGCCTGGCGCCCGATCTTACCTTTCTTTTTCACCTGGAAACAGAAGAGGTATGGCGGAGGATCCGGCAGCGGGACCCGGCAAGGGGCGGGGACCGGATTGAAGCCAGGGGCCGCGCTTTTCTGGAAAAGGTGCAACAGGGATATCTGAAACTGGCGGAAGCGGCGCCGGACCGGATAAAAGTCCTCCGGTGCCAGGGCAAACCGGTCCAGGAGATTCAGGAACTGTTGTTAACCATCGCTCTCGAGAGATTAGGGGAAGGAGGCGGTAACGGGTGAAATTGATCATTGCCGTGGTTCAAGACCAGGATGTGAATAAGCTGCTCAATGCCTTGATGGAAAAAGGGTATGGCGCCACCAAACTGGCCAGCACCGGGGGTTTCCTGCGCCAGGGGAATACCACTTTGCTCATAGGGGCGAAGGATGACAAAACCAGTGAAGTAACGGCCATCATTAAAGAAATTTGCCGCACCCGGAAACAACTGGTGACCCCGATGGCAACGGTTGAACGGACAGTGAGCAGCTATATCCCTAGTCCGGTGGAGGTGGAAGTGGGAGGCGCCACCATCTTCGTGGTGCAGGTAGAGTCTTTTGAGAAGGTTTGAGTCCGGCCTTTGACGGTAAGGAGGCGCCAACGATGGAGATCAAACGGGTGGGGAGGAGAGGCTCCTCGGAGAGGAAGAAGGCCGCGGCAAAGGTGAATTTGAAACATTCGGTGTTCTTTGAGACCCTCCAGGAATACGAGGCGAAGAACACCGGGGGAAGCTTGGAGGATTTTATCGCGGCAGTGGATGAAGCAGCGCAGAACCTGATAAAGGAACGGACCCTTGCCAATCTCCGCCGCTACCGGGAAGCGGTCCGGGAGTTCATGAAAAAGGTGGTGGCCGGGAGTTACCAGGTTAAGGGGTCGCGCCGCTGGGACGGGCGGGGAAACCGGAAAGTCTTTTACCTGGTGGAAAAGGTGAATTATTCCCTGGAACAACTGGCAACGATGGTCCTGCAAAAGCAGACGGATACGATGAGGCTGATGGCGGCTTTGGATGAGATTAGAGGCCTGCTCTTGGATTTATACTATTAGGGAAATAACCGGGGGGAGCACAGTGGTGGAAAAAACGGGAGGTGCGGGCGGGGCGGCGGCCCTGGAAAGAATTTTTGCCGGAGGAAGAGCAAGCCATGCCTATCTTTTTTTGGGGCCCCCCTCGGCAAAGAAGGAAGAAACTGTCTTGCACCTGGCCCAGATTCTGCTCTGCACAGCAGAAAAAGGGAAACCCTGCTCAACCTGTCGTTCTTGTCGTTTGTTCCTGCGGGGCAGCCATCCCGATTTCCACCGTATCGCCCCTGAACCGGACAGGATTAAACTGGAACAGATCCGGGAGATCTGCCGGACTGTGGTTTACCACCCGTATCTTGCGGAAAACAAGGTCTTCTTCTTTGCCTCCTTTGAAAAGATGACCGAGGTGGCGGCGAACGCCTTTTTAAAGACCTTGGAGGAACCGCCTCCCGCCGTGTACTTCCTGGCTTTGGCCGGGAACGAGGAGATGGTGTTGCCGACGGTCCTCTCCCGGATGCAACGGGTTTATCTCGGGCAGGACCCGGAAACGGCGGCTGCGGCCATGGATGGGCCGGCGGACGCGTCCTTGCCCGAAGAGGAACTGCTGGCCGCCGGTGACCTTTATTCCCTGTTGCGCCTGGCGGAAGTCAAGGAAAAACAGGAACGGGCGGATGTGGATGCGTATCTACTGTCAATGGCCGCTTTTTTCCACCGGCGTCTACGGGAAAACCCCGGGGACCGCAGGTATTTCCGTTTTTTACAGGCAGTGCGCCGGGCCCGGGAGAACCTGGCGGCCAATGTCAACCTCCGGTTGCTCTTGGAGGACCTGTATTTATCTTTGTATGAAACCGGTGGTATGGAAAGGACGAATAATTGATGAACGAGACTGGACAAGAACAGAAAACCTTCACCGTAGTTGGTGTTAGATTTAAAAAAGCGGGGAAAATCTATTATTTCGACCCCAGTGAACTGGAACTGAAACCCGGGATGGATGTAATTGTGGAGACGGTCCGGGGGTTGGAGTACGGCACGGTAATGGTGGGGCCGAAAGAACTCCCGGAAGAGGAGATTACCCAGCCGTTAAAAAAGGTGCACCGGGTCGCCACAGAGAAAGACCGGGAAAAACTCTTGGAGAATAAGGAAAAAGAGAAAAAAGCCTTTGAAATCGGGCTGGAGAAGATCAGCCAGCATAAGCTGGCCATGAAATTGGTTGATGTTGAATACACCTTTGACCGGAATAAAATCATTTTTTACTTTACCGCCGACGGCCGGGTGGACTTCAGGGAACTGGTCCGGGATCTGGCATCGGTTTTCCGGGTCCGGATCGAGTTGCGCCAGATCGGCGTGCGGGATGAGGCAAAGATGCTGGGAGGGTTGGGACCGTGCGGCCGGCCTCTCTGTTGCAGCACGTTTTTGGGGGACTTTGAGCCCGTCTCCATTAAAATGGCGAAGGAGCAGAACCTTTCCCTGAACCCCACCAAGATCTCGGGGATCTGCGGGCGCCTCATGTGTTGCCTGAAATTCGAGTGCGACCAGTATAAAAATAAAGAGGAAAAGGAGTCTTCCGTGGGCGCCACCGTCACGTACCAAGGGCGACAGGGCGTGATCGTGGAAGAGAACCAGGAAGAGGAGACGGTGGTCCTGGAGTTTCCCGATAAGGAACGCCTGGAGATCCCCATTACCGAGATTGAGGAATATGTAGATTAAGGCTTTAACCCCGGGAGCGGGTTTCCGGGAGGATTTTTGAAAATTATGGCAAAATATTAAGAATATAGGCAGGCAAAGAAAAAGTAAGGAGTCGATAATGAGAGTTGTTGGTCTTTTTCCCTATATCAAACGGGCACGGGTGGCCGACGTCACCCTGGAATTGATTGCTGTTTTGGAAAGTGCCGGGTATGAGGTGCTGCTGGAGGAAGAAAAAGCGCTGGAACTGGGAAGGAAAGATCTGGGTTATCCCCTCCAGGAGTTACTGGACCGGATTGAAGTGGGCATCGCCCTTGGCGGCGACGGGACCCTCCTGCGGGCCGCGCGGTTACTCCGGCAGCGGCAGACGCCGATCTTCGGCGTCAACTTGGGGCATATGGGTTTCTTAACGGAGATTGACGACCACGATATTAAGGAGGCCGTCCGTCGCTTGCAGGCCGGGGAGTTCTATCTGGAAGACCGGATTATGGTTGAAGCCCGGGTATGGCGGGGAGGAAAAGCCGGCGAGCCGTTGGTCGGATTGAATGATATCGTTATCGGGAAAGGTGCTTCTCCCCGGATGTTAAGGATGGAGATCCGGATTGACGGGCATTTAACCGCCGGGTTTGCCGCGGACGGGCTGATCGTCACTACGCCCACCGGTTCTACCGCCTATTCCCTATCCGCCGGCGGGCCGGTCCTTGAACCCCGGCTCCAGGTCCTGATGATCACCCCGATTTGTGCCCATTCCGTTTTTGCCCGTCCTTTGGTGGTAGGACGGGACGCGAAAATTGAGATCAGTTTTACTTCCCTCCCAAGCGAGGCGATGATCACCGCCGACGGACAGGAAGGAATACGTCTGCAGGAAGGGGATGTAATCAGCTGTTACACCGCCCCTCAGCCAACCCGGTTGGTACGGTTCCAGGAACGCAGTTTCTACGATCTCCTGAGGGAGCGTTTTCGAGATGTTTAAAAGGGAGGGTGGAACAGATGAAAGCCCGGCGGCACGCCTTAATCTTGGCGATCATTAAAGAAGAAAACGTCCGCACCCAGGAGGAGTTGAGCGATTTCCTCAAAAAGTGGGGTGTGGAAGTCACCCAGGCCACTCTTTCCCGGGATATTAAAGAGTTGGGGTTAATCAAAATCCCCACTCCGGAAGGGTCTTATCGCTATGCCCTTCCCGGGGAAAAGCTCTTGCCGGAGGTCTTAAAACGGGCGGAGCGCATGTTCAGCGATACGGTGGTTGCCATTGATTTCACTGAAAATTTGATTGTTATTAAAACCACCAGCGGCACGGCGCAGGGAGTGGCGGCGATCCTTGACGAATTGGATTGGAAGGAGATCGTTGGCACCATTGCCGGCGACGATTCGATTTTGGTGATCGTGAGAAACAAAGACCAGGTGGAGGGCGTTTTAAACCGGTTGCATAAACTAAGGAGGTAGAAGAATGCTCCGCGAGCTTACCGTGGCGAACCTCGCCCTCATCGACCGCCTCCAACTCGAATTTGACCAGGGTCTGAATATCCTTACCGGGGAGACCGGCGCCGGGAAATCTATCATCATTGATGCCGTCAACCTGATCCTGGGCGGGCGCTTTTCCACTGAATCCCTCAGAGTAGGGGCGGAAGCAGTGGAAGTGCAAGCCGTCTTTGAATTGGAAGAGAACCGGGCCAACCCCGATCTGGCCCGGGCTTTAGAGGAATGGGGGATCCCCCTGGGCGAAGACGGCCTGCTGGTGATGGAGAGGGAAGCGCGGCCCGGCGGCCGCGGCCGCTGCCGGGTTAACGGCCGGACCGTTCCGGTTCTTGCCCTGAGCCAGATCGGCAGTGCATTGATGGATATCCACGGTCAGCATCTGCACCAGTCATTGCTCTCCCCCGCCCGCCAACGGGAATTGCTGGACGATTTCGGTGGACAAGCCCTTAAAGAGAAGGCCGCAAAGGTGGCCGCCCTTTATGAGCGAAGAGAAGCGGTTCGCGAGGCCCTTTCGCAAGTGACTTTAAGCGAAGAAGAGAAGGCCCGGAAGATGGAGTTTCTCACCTTCCAGTTGCAAGAGATCGAGGCGGCCCGGCTCCAGCCGGGGGAAGAAGAGGAACTGGCGCGGGAGAAAGAGCTTTTGAACAGTGCGGAAGAGCTTTTTTCCGCCGCCTCCGCCGCCTATAACCTTCTTTACGGGGGAGATGAACCCGGCGCCGCCTTCGACCGGCTGGCGGAGAGCCAACAACTGCTGGCCAAAGCGGGGGAGATTGATCCGCGGCTGCAACCGCTCGCGGAGATGCTGGGGGAGGCCGCCGCCCAGGTCGAGGAGGCCTCCAGGGAACTCCGCCTCTACCGGGAGAAGATTGAATTTGACCCGGAAAGATTGGCCCTGGTTGAAGAGCGGTTGAATGAGATCTATAAATTAAAGCGCAAGTACGGGAAGGATATCGCCGAGATCCTGGGGTACGCGGAGAAGATCCGTGAGGAACTGGCGATGATCGAGGGTGAAGAAGAGCGGTTGGCTGCTTTAACCCGGGAACTGGCGGGGGTTGAGGAGGAGTTGGCCGCAGCCGCTCAGGACCTCTCCGCCTTCCGGAAGGAGGCCGCCGCCGAACTGGAAAAGACGGTCCTGACCCACCTGGCGGAGGTCAATATGGCGAAGACCGTTTTTAAAGTAGATTTTAGCCGGGAGGACGACGAGGAGAACGGCCTGCCGGTGGCCGGGGAAAAACTGGCGGTGACCCGTCATGGCCTTGACCGGGTGGAGTTTCTGGTGGCGCCCAACCCCGGTGAGGGCTTGCGGCCGCTGGCCAAGATTGCCTCAGGCGGGGAACTCTCCCGGTTGATGCTCGCCCTCAAGGTGGTGCTGGCGGAGAAGGATAATATCCCCTCGGTGGTCTTTGACGAGATTGATGCCGGCATCGGCGGGCGGACCGCCCAGGCGGTAGCGGAGAAACTGCTCTTTCTCTCCCGGACTCACCAGGTGATCTGTGTCACCCACCTGCCGCAGATTGCCAGTATGGCCCGGCGTCATTTCTATATTGAAAAACAAACAACAGCGGGAAGAACCAGGGTGGAAGTGCGAACCCTGGACCAGGAGGCCCGCATCGACGAATTAGCCAGAATGCTCGGGGGGGCGGAAGTTACCGCCACCACCCGGGAACACGCCCGGGAAATGCTTACCCTGGCTGCCTCCATTGGCCGGGGCAAGTCATAGTTTCCAGCACAACACCCTGCTTTCTTTGGATTTTGCGCGCACGCGCGCGTGGGGGGTTGGCCATGGAAGAACTCTCCAAACGGCAAAAGCAAGTCCTGGTCCTGCTCCTGGCCGGGATCCTGCTTGGTACAGGTTCCTTAATCTATCAACACTTGCAACGCGACCCGGTGGAGATTATCCCGGTCAGCCCGGTGACGGAACCGTGGCCGGAGGGAGAACTCCGGGGTGAAATAATTGTTCATGTGAGCGGTGCGGTGGTTGCTCCCGGGGTTTACCATTTGCCGGTGGGCTCCAGGGTCTATCAGGCTTTGGAGGCGGCCGGCGGCGCCTTGCCCGGGGCGCAGGTCGATCTTCTGAACCTGGCAGCCCTGGTCAGGGACGGCGAAAGGATCCGGGTCCCGGCGGGGTATCCCGCTTCCGGCGAGCCGGCGGCTCCGGCGAAAACCGGCGCTGCACCCAATCCCGCGGCGCCAACGCCTGCAGCACCGGCTGGGCAAGAGAAGCCACGGGCTGCGGGAGGAAGTATGGCCCGGCCGGGGCGGTTAGTCGATCCCAACACCGCTTCCAGCAGTGAATTGCAGACGATTCCGGGGATCGGGCCGGTCCTGGCGGCGCGGATCATCGAGTACCGGGAGACCGTGGCCCCATTTACCAGGCCTGAAGATTTGTTGAATGTTCCGGGGATCGGCGTGAAGACCCTGGAAAAAATCGAGAAATACCTGGAGTTCGGCAACCCGTGAAACATAACCCGCTGGTACCGGCGGCGTTTGTCCTGGCGGCCGGGATCCTTTCCGGGTGGTACGCCGGGGGACCCGCCGGTTTCCTGCTTTTCCTCGTCTTTTTAGGGCCGGGGGCCGGTTTGTTCTTTTTTCTTCCCGCCGGGAAACGGTTTTACTGGTTTTTACTCCTCTTTTTTTTCCTTGCCGGGGTGGCCCGGGGGGCCGGGGAACGCCGGGAGAACGACAGGTTTTCCGAGTATACCCGGGCCTTTGCCGGGAAGACCGTTACTGTTCTTGGACGGGTGGCGGATCTGCCGGCGCCCTGGCGGGGAGGGTGCCGGTTTCCCCTGGACCTGGAGGCGGTGGACGGGGAAGAAGCCCCGGCAGGTTTACGCTGGGAGGTTTTCTTGGCCGGCAGCGAGCCTGCCCTGGACGCCGGTGCTTTAGGAAAACGCCTCCTAATCAGGGGGCGGGTCTTTGGGGAAAGGGACGGGGAGGCTGTTCCCGCCGCGCGCGTCACCCGGTGGACCCGGGAGAAGATCGGCGGCGGGCTAATGGTTGGCGCCGGCGGGTACCTCTCTTACCACGAGGCATCTGGGACGCCGGAACTGGCCGCGACCCCCGTGCCCCGGACAGGAAGACAGCCGGGCTTGGCGGGGATGGCGATCGCCGCCGCGCGCCGCCGGCTGCTGGTGGTCGGGGAGAGGACTCTCTCGCCGCAGGCTGCGGCTTTGCTCCATGGCATGTTATTGGGGGTGCATGAAGGGCTGCCGGCAGCGACGGCCGGGGACTTTCGCCGGGCCGGGGTCGCCCACCTCTTATCCGTCAGCGGCCTTCACCTCCTGTTTTGGCTCAGCCTCTTTTGGGGCCTCGGCAAACTCCTGGGTCTCTCCGAACGCTGGCTGGCCGTATTCTCCCTCCCGCTGGTGCTGGTCTTTTTATTACTGGCCGGCGCCGGGGCGCCCGCGTTACGGGCCGGGGTAATGTCCCTGGCCGCCATCTTTGGGCGCCGGTGGCGACAGCCGGTGCGCAGCGAAAACCTCCTGGCCTTAGCCGCCTGTGTCATCCTGCTTTTGCGCCCTTTGGACCTTTTTTCCCGGGGGTTTTGGCTTTCCTTTGCCGCCTGCGGCGGCCTGCTTTTTCTCCTCCCCGTCTGGGAAGAGGCTTTTGCCGATCAGTTCAAGGCGAAATATAAGGGGTGGTTCCGGCCGCTCCTGGTTTCCCTGGCCGCCCAGGCCGGAACAGCTCCTTTATGCGCCAGGTTTTTTGGGGGTGTGACGCTATTGGCCCCTTTCGCCAATTTAATCCTGGTTCCCCTGGGTTCCGCCTGTATCCAACTGGGATTGCTGGCGGCCATGGGCGGTTTGGTCTTTTTCCCGGCCGCCCGGGTTTTGAACGCCGGCAATGAGATCCTTTTAGGTTGTTTCCACCGGATACTGGGCTTTTTTGCCGAGTTCGGCGGTTACTTGCGGGTTTCCTTACCGTGGCCGGCCGTTGGCGGCTTCTATGCCCTGACGGCGGTTTTTACCTGGGGACTGATTAGGAACCCTATAAACCGGCGGCGGCGGATCCCCCTCTTTTACCTCCTGCTCATCCTCTTCGTCTTGGTCTTGGCGGGTCTCGGTTGGGCTTTGGCGCAACAATTCGACCCCGCCCTCGAGATGGTCCTCTTTGATGTGGGCCAGGGTGACGCCATCTTTTTCGCCATTCCCGGGGGGTATTACATGATGGTGGACGGGGGAACCTCCGAGGGTTACGGGCGGGGTGTCCGTCCCTACCTGCGGGAGCACGGGATTGACCGGTTGGACCTGTTGGTTTTGACCCACCCCCACGATGATCACCTGGGCGGGTTGGTGAGGATGCTTGAGGAGGACGAGATCCGGGTGGCCCATGTTTTGGAAAGCGGCTATCCCCATACCACCAGGGGTTATGCCCGCTTTTTGGAGATTATTGCCGAACGGGGGTTGCCGTTTACCCGCGCCGCCCGGGGAACCTCCTTCCGTTTAGGGAAAATGCGAGGGCTCGTCCTGCACCCGCCCGCTTCCCATTTGAGTGGCACCCGGTCGGACGTGAATAACAACTCCATCGTTCTCTTGCTGGATTACGAAGATATCCGGATTTTACTCACCGGCGACCTAGAGAAGGAGGCGGAAGACGATTTGCTGGCTGCCTATGGCAACCTCCTGCGGGCGAATATCCTCAAAGTAGCCCACCATGGCGCCGCCACTTCCACCAGTTGGGAACTGGTGGCGGTCACCAGCCCGGATCTGGCGGTAATTTCGGCCGGAAAAGGGAACCCCTTTGGCCACCCGGCCCCCGTTGTCCTGGAAAACCTGGCGCGGGCAGGGGCGGTGATCTGGCGGACCGACACCGACGGGCGGTTGGAATTAAGTATCAGGAAAGGTCGGGTGGAAATGAAAAGGAGGGCAGGGAATTGAGCGGAGCGGAGTACATAAGAAAGCTGCAAAAAGAAGACCCGCCGCAGATCAGCTTCTTCTTTGGAGAGGAAGACTACTGGATAAGAACCTGCCTTTCCGCCCTGCGCGAGCGGTTGTTCCCCGGTGCGGAGGCCGGTTTTGACCAGGAAGATCTGAATGCCGGGGAAGTCTCCGCGGAGAGCCTTGCGAATCTCCTGCGGACGCCGGCGTTTTTTGGCGCCGCCCGCCTGGTAATTCTCCGCCGGATCGAGGAACTGGACGCCGCCTGCGAGCCCGTCTTCCTCACGGCCCTCTCTTCTCCGGTTCCCGGTGTTTTCCTGGCGGTGACCGCTGAAAAACCGGACCGGCGGCGAAAGATCTTTCAAGAATTGGCGAAAAAGGCCGCAGTCGTTGAAGCCCGCCCTTTAAAGTTTTATGAGGCAAGAAGGTGGGTTACGGAGGAAGGGAGGCGGTTGGGGCTGCGGATCCCTCCCGACATTGCGGAGTTGCTGGTGGAGTACCGCGGGACCTCCCTGACGGCGCTCATGAACGAGCTGGAGAAGGCCGCCCTTTACGCGGGGGAAGGGAAATCCGGGCCGACCCGGGATGAATGGCTGGTTTTGCTGGGAGAGCCAACAGAGACCAATCTCTTTGCCATGTTGGACCGGGTAAGCGAGGGAAAAACAAAGGAGGCCTTGCGTCTCCTCGACCAATTGCTGGCCGGGGGCGAGGCCGAGATGAAGCTCTTTTATATGTTGAGCCGGCAGATCCGGCTCCTCCTGTTAACTCTCCTCCTGCGGCAGGGGCGGGGCTTGCCGCTGGAGAGCAGGGATTTGGCAAAAGAGTTGGGTTGTCACCTTTACACAGCGGAAAAACTCCTCGTGCAAGTGGAAAACCTCTCCTTCGCCCGCCTGCGGGCCGCCCACCACCGTTTGGTCCAGGCGGATCTCCGGATCAAGACCGGGCAGAGTTGGCCACGGCTGGAATTGGAGATGCTTCTCTATGATTTGGCCCGGCTCTTTAGAAAAAAATAAGGAGGTGCAAACCTCCTTCTTCATTATTCCGCCGCCGCCTGTTTAAGCGCGTTGATCTTCTTCATCAGCCTGCTCTTCTTCCGGGCGGCGGTGTTTTTATGGATGACTCCTGCGGCCGCGGCCTGGTCCAATTCTTTCATGGTAACGGCCAGAAGTTCTTCGGCTTTATCCACCCCGGTTCCCATGGCTTTTTCCAGTTTCTTGACGGCGGTCTTCAGGGCCGAACGGCGGCTTCTGTTCCGCAGGCGCTGGATGGCCGAGGTCTTCATACGCTTTTCTGCCGATTTAATATTGGGCATTGCTTCACCTCCTTGTGGGATGGGTGCTTTATATAAATTCTTCGCCTTGTGCGCGACACATATCTAGTTTACTCTTTTTGGCCGGTTAATGCAAGCACCAGTTGAGAACTTTTCTTTTTTTACGGCATAAATTCTTTTCTCCGGGGGACCATAAATCTGTAATCTGCAGTAAAGGAGGTCGGGCCAATGCTGGGAGCTATAATAAGGTTCGTGGTTTCTGCCTTGGTTTTGCTCTTTGTCAGCTTTTTGGTCCCCGGGTTCAAGGTCGGCGGTTTTCTTGGCGCGCTTTTATCAGCAGTGGTCATTGCCGTCCTCGGGTATATAGTGGAAAGCCTTTTCGGCAAGAATGTCTCACCCCAGTCCCGGGGTGTGGTGGGCTTTCTCACTGCCGCGGCCGTAATTTACCTGGCCCAGTTTATTGTGCCAGCGTTGGAGGTCTCGGTCCTGGGGGCATTGCTGGCGGCGCTGGTCATCGGTATAGTTGATGCCTTCGTCCCCACTGAACTGAGGTGATCTGTGCGGCGCCCGTGCACTCCGGTGCTCCGGGCGGCCCGAGGAGAACAGCAGGAAAGGGCGGGGTTTAGCGGATGGAAGCAGACTGGGGAGCGATTAGGACCGACTTGGCCATGGAAGCCCATGAGCTGGCCACCCAAAGAAGAGGAGGGGTAATTCCGGGGGTAATAAGCCAGAGTGAAGAGAAGGGACCCGCGCGGATCAGCAGGGTTACAGTACAAACAGAAGAAGCCGGCCGGGCTCTGGGAAAACAGCCCGGCTATTATGTGACGGTGGAAGCACCCGCCCTGCGCGGGCGGGATAAGGACCAGCTCGAAGAAGTCGGCAAGATCCTCGCGGAAGAGATCCGGAACTACCTGCGGGGGATGGCGATTGACGAAGATGCTTCCGTGTTAGTGGTGGGACTGGGGAATTGGAATGCCACTCCGGATGCCTTGGGCCCGAAAGTGGTGGAACTGGTCCTGGTTACCAGGCATCTCTGGTCCCTCTCCCCTCCGGAAAAAAGAGGCGGTTTGCGGCCGGTATGTGCCATCTCCCCGGGGGTGCTGGGTATTACCGGCCTGGAGACCGGGGAGATCGTGGCGGGAATCGTCGATAAGATCCGCCCGGATTTTATTCTGGTCATCGACGCCCTGGCTTCGCGCAATGTGGAACGGCTGGGGGCCGTGGTCCAACTGGCGAATACCGGCATTGACCCCGGTTCCGGGGTCGGTAACCGCCGGTTGGGGATTACCGCCGCCACGCTGGGGGTGCCAGTGATTGCCCTGGGAGTACCCACGGTGGTAGATGCCCGGACCATAATCCATGACGCCTTGGAGTTGACCGGGGCCGGAATGGGGGTGGAGAGAGAGTTCCTGAATATCCAGGAGCGATTAAGTCCTTTTTTCCGTCAGTTGATCGTCACGCCAAAGGAGATTGACCTCTTAATCGAGGACCTCTCCCGGGTGGTGGCCGGGGCGATCAATATCGCCCTTCACCCCGGGGTAACCCCGGAAGAAGTCTTCCGGTACCTGGATTAGGGGAGTTATTCATAAATCCGGCCTGCAGTTAATAGTTTTATAGGGATTGGAGGCCGCGGTATGAAAGGAAAAAACCGGGCGCCGGGGATCCCCCCGGCGGTGGCATGGAATTTTTTTAGCTTGAATCTCCTGCTCATCCTGGTTTTTTTCTTTACTTTTCTGGGATGGAAATATTTTCATGAACCGCAGGCGGTGCCGGCGACAACGGCAACCGGTGAAGAGACCCCCGGTTCCTGGGAAATCTCTCCCGTTACCGCGAAAAACCTATTGGACCAGGGATTACCCCTGCTGAGGTTTCGTCGTGAAGAAACCGCCAGGTAGACTCTGCCTGCGAAAGGCGCGAACGCCACCTTCACCGCCCTTGATATCTCCCGGCGGCGTCCGGAATTTTACGCGTTTACGAAAAATACCACCGCTGAACAGGGTGATAACGGCGGTGGTTTTGCCATGGTACGTGCCGGGGTGATCTTTCCGGAAGGGATTTCCCCGCTCCATGGTGAATAACCTTTATTTATACTTTTTGTAGTTTCTATTTTAATAGAGAAAGGAATATCCCGATGCATGAGGTAGAAAACCACACTCCTGGAGGACTGGCAAAAACCGCGGGCATGGTCTCGGGGATGATCTTCCTCAGCCGCTTGCTGGGGCTGGTAAGGGAGATGATTGTCGGCCGTTTCTTTGACCGGGCGGAAACCGACGCCTTTTTCGCCGCCTTTGTTATCCCCGATTTCATGTATTATCTGCTGGTGGGCGGCGCGCTCTCGGCGGCCTTTATCCCCTTGTTCTCCAGTTACCTGGCAAAGGGCGAGGAAGAGGAAGGATGGCGGATGACCAGTACTTTTCTGAATATAACCGTTATTTTTTTATCCGCCTTCACCCTGTTGGGGATGGTCTTCGCCCGCCAGCTTGCGCCCTTGGTCGCCTACGATTTCCGCGATGAACAACTGCGTCTTTTGGTGCAATTAATCCGGATGATGTTCCCGGCAGTCTTCTTTACGGCCCTGGCCGGTTTAATGGGTGGGATCCTCCATTCGTACCGTCATTTTTTCATTCCCGCCCTGGGGCCGGTCATTTATAATATCGGTATTATTCTTGGGGCTTTCTATCTTGGCCGGCGCTTCGGGATCAAAGGGATGGCCGTTGGTGTGGTTGCCGGCGCCGTGGCCAACTTCCTTACACAAGCTTTCTATGTGGTCAAAAAGGCCGGCGGTGGTTACGACCCGTCTTATCTGAATATCCGGCATCCGGGGTTCCGGAAGATCCTGGTTTTGATGGTACCGGCTCTGGTTGGGCTTTCCGCCACCCAGCTCAACAACTGGGTCACGATCAATATGGCTTCAGGACTGGCGGAAGGCAGTATCACAGCGCTCCGTTTTGCCCAACGTTTGATCCTTCTCCCTTTGGGGATCTTTGCCATGGCCATCTCCACGGTCTTCTTCCCCACCCTGGCCCGGTTTGCCGCCAGGAAAAGGTGGAAAGATTTCCAGGAGAACCTGGCCCTGGCGATCCGGGCGATCTTCTACATCACCGTTCCCGCGGCCATGGGTTTTGTTGTCCTCCGGTACGACATTATTCGCCTGCTTTTTGAGTATAACAAATTTACCGTCCGGGATACGGAGATGACCGCCTATGCCCTGCTCTTTTATAGTCTTGGCCTTTTTGCCCACGGGGCGATTCAGATTCTCCCGCGGGGCTTTTATGCCTTGAAGGATACGGTTACACCGGTAAAGATCACCGGCGCCACCATGGCCTTGGGGATCCTGTTGAACTTTTTCTTTCTTAAATATACCGGGTTGAAACACGGCGGCCTGGCGCTTTCCTTCTCCTTGATGGGGATGGTTAACATGGTTGCTTCCCTCCTGCTTCTCCGGAAGAAAATCGGGAGCATCCGTGGGCGTTCGCTCCTGCGTACCCTGGTTTTTTCCGTGCTTTCTGCAGCCGGCATGGGCATAGTCATCAGCTTTCTGCAGAAACCATGGGGGAATCTCCTCGCCCTCCTTAATATCGGCGGTTTTTGGCTGGTCTTTCTCCAAACCATGGGGATGATTGGCGCCGGTGTCCTTGTTTATCTTGCTTTAAGCAAGCTATTCCGGATGGAGGAGTTGGAGATCCTGTGGCAACTCGTGTTGAGGAGGAAAGCATGAAGAGAGTAGTAGGTAAAACCGGGGGAAGACGACCGGGAATACCGGTTGCGTGCGAACGGATTGCACGTGTGCGTTGGAAGGAGGCTGGACCGGTTGTATTGTCTGACCCATACTGTTGCGGGCGGGATGACCGCCGGAAGGCTGGGCCATCCTGTGGCCGCTTTTTTCGGGGGTGTAATCTCCCACCTTATCCTGGACGCCGTTCCCCATCATGATTATAAGAGGATCGTTCTGGGGGTTTTTGACATCCTTTTAGCCCTGGGCTGTCTGGTTTTTGCCCTTTGGCGGCCGGGGTTTTTCCCGCCCGCCTTTGCTTGGGGCGGCCTGGGAGGGGCCCTGCCCGATCTGGAGTTGGTCCTCCGTTATTTGCCAGGTAAGGATAGGCCCCGGTTTTTCCCGAGCCACAGCGGGCTGGTACCCCATAATCGACTGGCCTGGCCGGCAGGTTTTTGGGTTCAGGTGGCAGTAGTATTGGCCGTCTCGGGGCTTTGGTATTTCTTTTAAGGCGGGCTACGGGTAGTTTGGTACGGGGTAGTATGGAAGGATTATCCGGCTTACGCCAAGCCGTGGGCCGGAGTAATGGGGCAGGTGATTTATTTTGAGCGGAATACAGATTTTCTTTCGTGCCTGGGCGGTGGCTTTCTCCGGTGCGATGATGCCCGGGCCGCTGCTGACGGTTAACATCAAAGAATCGCTGCGCAGGGGGTTCTGGGCCGGCCCCCAGTTGATATTGGGACATGCCCTCCTGGAGGGGGCGCTTATTACCGGGCTGGCTTTGGGTTTGGGCGGCCTGCTCAAGGCCGAACTTAGCCAGGGGCTGATCAGCGTTTTCGGGGGCGCCTTCCTTTTCTGGATGGCCTGGGGAATGCTGCGTTACAAAGGGCAAGGGGATTTGAGCGCCGGGGAAAGGGAAATGC
>JAAYGG010000010.1 GCA_012727895.1 Bacillota bacterium | reverse complement strand
GGGCAACCAACCGGTTCTGGATCTCCGGGTCGTCCCAGAGGGCCATCCCCTCGCCATGGGACTGGAACCCGCCCTGCGGGACATGCATGTTGAAGATGAGATAGATCCCGTGTTTCTTGGCCCATTCGACGTTCTTGTCCAGCCACTCCCATCCGTACTCCACATATTGGTAAGGCTCCTCGTCATCTTCAAAAAGACCGTAATTGAGGTAGAACCGGATGACATTCATCTTCATCTCCTTCACCCGGAGAAAATCCCGTTCGTTATGGTGTTTGGTCGGTGGAAGCAGTGGGTTTCCCCAGACTTCATTGCCAAAGCAGACCCCTTCCAGCCGGATCGGGGTATCATCCTCCCCCACCACAAACTGCTTGCCTTTGGCCCGGATGTAAGCCTTGGGGATCCGGCCGCTGTCGGCCCCTGCTTCTGTTGGGGAGAGAGTTGCCGGGGCCGCAGTGCGGGCGGTGTCCGTACCTGGACAGACGGATAAAAAGAGAAGAAAGAGGTAAGCTGCTGCCAAAAGGAGAATTTTTGCTTTTTTCATTCTATCGCCTCCAAAATCCGGACTCTGGATAAGCCCATCACATTACATTCAAAGGGATATTCGTGATAGGTGTGATAGGTATAACTCAGGTCATATTCATCCAAAAGTTCCAGCATGTCACGGACCCAGTTCAACCCGCCCCTTCCCTCTGTAAAGCAGTCCTGGTAAAGGCCGAATTCCCCCAGGTACAAAGGGACATTGTGGGTCTCCCGGAACTCGATGAACTTCTCCAGTTCATAACGGAGGTACTCTTTGTTCTTCCGGAAGAGCTTTTTCCCGGAAGGGCTGGTCTCAAAGTCGATCCGCAGCATACAGATGGCATCCTCGCTTACCCGCCTCCCCTTCATGTACCCGCTGATCGCATAGGAATGGCCGGGAGTGACGGCAAAACGGTAGTCGTTGCCGGCGGCGTTGGTATCCGCCGTGGTCCCCGAGATTTTAATGGCCTGCCCGCCGCGACGGCCCTTGGCCAGTTCTATCTTCCCGCTCCCGTCCTCGCTCCAAAAATGCCAACCGGCAAGGGAGGAGATTTTGCCCTCGCAGACATTACCGAGGTAATTGCCGTTCTCATCGTACTCCTCAATTACAAAATCGCCGAAATATGCGGACCCCGAATTATCCCTGGAGACAAAGGCGGGCTTCCCGGTGAGCAGGTTGGGGTCGGTTGCCCGGTACTTTTGCCCCCGGTAATAGCGCCAGCCCGAATTGCCCGGCGGCAGTGTGGGATTGTTGAAGGTCGCGGTATACCACCGGGTATCTGCGGGAACAATCAGGACGCTCTCATCGGGATAGGGGCCGTCCTCCGGCACATTAGTCCAGGGGGCATTCTGGTGGGTATAGGAGAAGGGATGATAAAAATGAAAGGTATAGGCGATATTGGGGTCCTCGATCAGGAAGAAGTTGAGGTTGTGAAAGGTGCTCCAATCCCCCTTCAACCCGTTTAAACGCTCTACAATAATCAAGTGGTAGGGGTCCACCTCCCGGATGGCCGCCACCAGCCGGCGCGCCAGCTGTTCCCAGTCCTCCGGCGAACGGGCGATGGGCTCATTAACCAGGTCATAACCGGCAACAATTGTCT
>JAAYGG010000087.1 GCA_012727895.1 Bacillota bacterium | reverse complement strand
TCCTCATATTCTCCATTAATGTCTCATTTATCTTAAAAATCTGGGCCAACTGGTTGGACAAGGCTTCCAATGTTGCGACATTTTGTTTTATCTCGTCCCTCGCCTGCTGCAACTGGTCCAATTCACTGCTGGCTTGCCCCACTCCAGTCTCCTGCCGGGCGACGGCCTGCCCCACCACATCTGAGTTCCTCTTCACTTTTTCATAAAGCTCTTGCAGCTTCGTGAAGAGCTGTTCCATCCCTTCCGCCTGTTCCGGAAGGTTTTCAATCTCCTCTTGCACCGTGTGGAAGCTGTCATGCATATCACTGGTGGCCTGGCGGATCGCGTTGATAATTACCATAATCCGGTCAGCCGCTTCACCACTTGCTTCCGAGAGTTTTCTCACCTGGGTGGCAACAACACCGAAACTCCGGCCGCGTTCACCGGCACGCGCGGCTTCAATAGCGGCATTAAGGGCCAACAGGTTTGTCTGTTCGTTAATCTGCAGAATTGACTCCAAGACCTGGTCGATTTTTTTGATCTCTTCTTCCAAACGGGCAAACATCGCTGTCATCCCCGCAAAGATCTTGGATTTCTCCTTGATTGTCCTGAAACTGGCGCCAACCTCTTCCAAATTCCCTTTAATCTCACCGGAAACCTGCTGCACTTGTTCCTGGACCTGCCGGATGGACTCATTAATCCTGGCGTTCCAATCTGCCAGTTGTTCAAAGATCCCCTGCATCCGGCTGATGGTCTCCGCAAGCAGTTCACCGGTGGCTGAAGAACCGTTGGTTTTCAAAGATTCCAGTGTGGAAACGGCTTCAGTAAAACTCTCCCTTAGGCGGCCTAAAATGCCGTTAATCTCTTGTGAAGTCTCACTAATCACCGCATTGCTGTTCAGGCTGTTCTGGGAGATAACGGCAGCCTCCTGCAGTTGCTGCAAGACCCGGGTAATCGAATACTTTAAAAACGAACGGATTAACCGGACCGTCAGTAAAAGCAGGAAAAAGATGATAATGGGCCAAACCACTGAACCGTGGGCAATTATGAGAATAACCCCGCCGATAAACAGAAGGAGCGTAATAAGGTCCAGGAGGTAAATAACCTGGTCTATTATGGGCCTGTCCAAAAGCCACGGAAAGAAAAGGATTAATAAGGGCCTTTCCTGCCGGGGGGCCTTTTCCTTCTTCTCTTGCTTGTCTTGGGACATCGAAGTTCCCTCCATTATTCTAACATTTAATGAACATTTTAAATATTCTTCTTCCGGCAGAGAAATCCTTTATCTTTCACCCCATTTTCCGTATTTCTTTTTGCAGTTTTTTAATAATCCGCTTTTCCAACCGGGAGATGTAAGACTGGGAGATCCCGAGAAAATCGGCCACCTCTTTCTGGGTCTTCTCCACCCCGTCCCTTAAACCGAACCGGAGTTCAACAATGATCTTTTCGCGGCCGGAAAGCAGAGACATGGCCGCGGCCAGCAGATCCTTGTCGACTTCCTCCTCCAACCGCTTATATGTAATATCGTTTTCCGTGCCTAAAACATCGGAAAGGAGCAACTCGTTCCCGTCCCAGTCGACATTGAGCGGTTCGTCAAAGGAAACCTCCGATCTGGTTTTGTTATTTCTCCGCAGGTACATCAGGATCTCATTTTCAATACAACGGGAAGCATAAGTGGCCAGCTTAATCCTTTTCTCCGGGTTAAAGGTATTCACCGCCTTAATCAAGCCGATGGTGCCGATGGAAATCAGGTCCTCAATCCCAATCCCGGTGTTCTCAAATTTCCGGGCAATATAAACCACCAGCCGGAGGTTGCGTTCGATCAGCATTCCCCTGACTGTCCGGTCGCCGGTCCGCAGTTTTTCCAAGAGATAGTTTTCTTCCTCAAACGTCAATGGGGGCGGCAGGGCTTCGCTCCCGCCGATATAGAAAACAACCTTTGGATAGAGGCCGGTCTTTTGCAAGAGCTTAACCAGCCAAAGTTGGCAAAATAAGCGCAGGCGTACCCAAGCCTTTCTCCGCATAGATACTCCTCCTCTTCTTAAATCGCGTGCACCTACTCGGCGGTCATCAGGGAAGCCGGTAAAAGCGCCTGGTAAAGTTGGGTGCACGCACCGCCGGCGGCAGGCGGGTGGTAAAGGCCGATTAAAACCTGGAGAATCCGCCGGGGTTCCTTCTCCTCGCGCGCGTGCGCGCGAATCAGC
>JAAYGG010000086.1 GCA_012727895.1 Bacillota bacterium | reverse complement strand
GCGGATGGTATTCTCCCCGGCGTGAAAATAGAAGTGGAACGGTTCGGGGTAGTAACCCATATTATAGTCGGCCAGATAAAGCTCCCGCCAGAAGGGGGACTCCACCTGCCTGGGCCGGATATCGTTGTCCCGGTTGTCACGGCGTACCGGGCCGCCGTCGGTCCAGATCCGCTTGATAATCAACTGGCTGGCCTCAAAGAAGGGGAGTTTGCCATTGAGCCATAACTCCCGTTCAATGCTGGCGCCCCGGCCTTCCACCGGGTAATACTCGATTTTGATCTGGTAAAGCCCGGGAGTATCCACATGGACTTTCCACTCGATAAAACCTTCTTCGCCGGTTTTTACCGCCCGCCCGGGACGGCCGGCAAAATTCTCCAGGATCTCCACGTCACGGCTGGCACGGGCAAAATTGGCCGCGTCGATTTTAATCTCCCGCGCCGGTTTGGGATATCCGGCATACTGGGCCTGGTATGCATAATAATCATCTCCCCGGCTGCCGATGACTAGGGCTTCCAATCTTTCCGCCAAATCTTCGGACTGGGAGGAATCGGAAACCTCCGCCTGCAACTGCAGATTTGTGCTCCACGGGAAGATTAATACCAAAAGGAAAACCACTACCAGTAATATCTGTAAAAACCTCTTCATCCTCATCCCCCTCAAGGTCTTAAACTTTTCTCCCTGAACAGAGCAGCCGGAAGGCAAGCAGTTGTCACCATCATTTATTTGCCAACACGCCTCCCATCCGTATTGTCATTTCTTTTTGTCATTTTCTTTATTCACCTGCAACTTTTCTGCAACAGAGAATATTATAATATAGATACTTCCCTATAACCATAACGAATCCGACATAATTTACCGGCCGAAAAATACTCCACACCCTTCATACACAGGTTAGCGCCGTTTTGCCACCCTGGTCCGGTATTCCGAGGGAGAAACCCCAAAGGCCTTCTTAAATTGCCTGGCGAAATAGTTGCTGTCGGAAAAGCCGCATTCATTGGCCACCTGGGTGATGGAGTGGTTTTTTTCCGCCAATAGCTGACGGGCCCGTTGCAGCCGGCAGTTGGTGATGAAGTTCATCGGGGTGGTTTGAAAATACTCCTTAAAGATCCTTGTAAAATGCCTGGGGGAAAGGTAGGTCATCTCCGCCAGTTGGCTTACTTTGATCGGTTCGGCGTAATGTTCTGTTATGTATTTAACCACTTCCCGCAGTTGCAAATCGCCGGCGCGGGTGCGGACGGCCGCATTAAGATCCAGACGTTTCTCCTGCCCGGCAACAAAGGCGGCCAGGGCCAGGAAGTAGGCTTTTCGTCTGGCCGGGGAGGCCCGGTCCGTCCCTTCACCCTCGGCAATGATCCGGTCAACCAGCCATTCAAGGTATTGTAATCCGGAAGGGGACAAGTGAAAGCCCTCCCGGAATTCGGGTTTTTTCCCTATAAACGACCCTTCGGTAAAAAACCGCCAGGAGCCGGGGGGTTCCGGCAGTTCTTGTATCCATCCGTTAAGGGTCTCTTTCTTATAGTGGAGACTGGCGGCCTTCAGCTCGCAGGGGTCCTCGATTCCGTGTTCAAGGCCGGCCTTAACCACTACCAAATCACCTTTTTTGATTAAGTACTCATCACTGCCAACCACAAGCCGGCAGGCCCCGGAGAAAACCGCCAATAATTCGAAGAACCCTTTATGCCGGTGGGCCGGCCGGTTCTCCTTGCCCGAGATTTTCTCGGCAAAGACCGGCAATTCTGCAGCTCGGGGAGGCTGGAGCTGCACACGTACGGCCCCCGCTCCCCTGTTTATCCTTGCCACCTGATTACCCCCATCCCTCCCGGGCATTCCGTACACGGAGACTAAAATTTAACATATCACTTGCAAAAAACTTCATATTTATTATAATATATAATAACATATAGCCATAACAAATTACTAACAAATCACCATAAACCTGACAAATTACCCATAATCCTGACAAAGCCATAATCATTATTACATTATATATATTAAAACTTTTTTACTTATATCTTTCATCGCCCGGTGCAGGGTTGCCGTAACTGGCCACTGCTG
>JAAYGG010000085.1 GCA_012727895.1 Bacillota bacterium | reverse complement strand
ATCGAGATGATGGGGAGGCAGACCCCGACTCCGGTTAAGGCCGGAAAGGCGTTCTCCGGTATTCTGCTGATGTAGATCCGGTCGACAACATTATAGAGAACATTGACTAATTGCGCCAAGATCATTGGCACGGCCATGCCCATGATATTCCGGAGAATGCTGCCTTTGGAGAAGTCGTTCTTTACTTCCATAAATATCTGTACCTCGCTGGAATCCCCGGTTTTGCCGCTGTGGGGGGATACCCAATAAAAACCGGGATTTAGCTGCACATCTGCATTTTAGTACTTATCAGTAATTAAGTCAAGGTTTGCCTGTGCCCGGCGGGTGGGGAGCGGCCCATCGGCCTCGGGGACCCGGTGCGGGCAGGGTGACCGCGGTGCAGGTAAACAGCTCCTGGGAAGAAAAGACAGAGAAAAACCGGGGAGAATTTTTCGTTGGCGGCAGGAGTCAAGGGGAGAGTTGGCGAAGATGATCCCTTATTTTGAAATTGTCCGCGTCATTCATGGTTTGGTTATGTATCATCATTAGAATGTATCATCACTAGCTAGAAGGAGGTTTTTTTATGAAAAGGAGATTGTTTTTTGCCCTCGCCATGTTGCTCCTGGTCTCCCTGGTTCTTGCCGGTTGCGGAGGGAAAAAGACCACACTGAAGATGGCTACAGGCGGTACCACCGGTACATATTACGCCTACTGCGGAACTGTGTCGCAGGTCCTCAGCCAGAAAATCTCCAATTTAAGCTTTGACCTGCAGGCAACAGGAGCTTCCAAGGCCAACATCTACCTGCTGGCTGATAAGGAAGCCGATATCGCCATTGTCCAGAATGATGTGATGTATTATGCCTATAATGGCACCGATCTTTTCGCCGGGGAGAAAATTGGCGGGTTCTCCGCGATGGCCGGGGCCTACGCCGAGGTTTGCCAGGTGGTGGCGAAGAGTGGCATTACTTCCATCGCCGACCTTAGGGGGAAAAGGGTTTCTGTTGGTGACATCGGTTCCGGTGTGGAGTTTAATGCCCGTCAGATCCTGGAAGCCTATGGTATGACCTTTGACGATATTATCGTTAACAACCTCAGCTTTGGCGATAGCGCCGCGGCCTTCAAAGACGATAAGATTGATGCGTTCTTCTGTGTTGCCGGCGCCCCGACCACAGCCATTGTCGAACTGGCGACCACCAACCCCATCAATCTCCTGGAAATCGACGACGAGTACGCCGCCAAATTGATCGAGAAATATCCTTTCTATACCAAATACCATATTCTGGCTGGAACTTACAAGGGCGTTGACGCGGATGTCCAGACCGTGGCTGTTGTCGCCTCTTTCATTGTCTCGGACGATCTCAGTGAAGACCTGGTGTACAAGATGACCAGGGCCCTCTTTGAACATGCCGACGAGATCACGATTGGCCATCCGAAAGGCGCTGAACTGGATCCGGAGTATTCCGTGGAGAGTATCTCCATACCGATGCATCCCGGTGCGGAAAAATACTACAAGGAGATCGGCGTATTGTAACTAATGCCCAAGAAATGGTTGCCGGCGGGGACCGCGATCGTGGTCACAATCACGGTCTCCGTCTTTTTATTTTTCACCCTTTCCACGCCTTGCTTGATCCTGAAAGACGGGAAAACGGGTGAAATGATTGCCGCTTTTCCTGTTGACGACGGCACAGAGTTCTCCGTTACCTTCATCCATTCGGTGAATCAAACGCCGGTGACTGATGTCTACCAGATCAAAAACGGCAGGATCTATGTGATCCGCACGGTTTACTATTCCTTTGGCGCCGGTGTCCAGAGTGAGATCGGGGAAGGCCAGTCTCTGGCGTACGGCCGGGACGGGGCAATGATTGTCAGCGGCTTTAACCGGCCTATGAACTACCTTTCGTATATTGTTGGTACGGTTTCCGATCACACCTTGCAGATTGGCGGGGAAGTAGTCAGCCTGCGGGAACTCTGTGGCAGGAACAGAACAGTGCGGTTTGGGTGTGGGCGAAGGCCCATTCCCTTTCTTACCCGTTCCAAATGAAGAACCGGCAACAAGGCAAACAAATGCAGGCCGGGCGCGTATCCTGCGCCTGCCTGTTCCGGGATGCCCTGGGGTCCGGTTCTTGATTTGAAACAGGTATATTCATTGCTTTGCAGCTATGCAAGGGATATATTGCTTTGGCAGCAAGGAGGAGGAGTTATGTCTGAACTGAAGAAAAACCCCCCATCCCTTACAGACGAAACAGAAAAAATTGATGTCGATGCCTTGATGGCTGAGTATGACCGGGAAGCAAATACAAGACGTTTTTCCGGCCTCCCCAAGGCGGCCGTGCGCATCATGCTGGTGGCGTTCTCCTTCTACGTCTTCTATATGAACCTGATCAGCGTCTGGCCGGAGCAAATCCGGAGGGCTTCCTTTGTCGGGCTGATTGTTTTTATGGCTTTTATGCTCTATCCCGCCAGAAAGCGCAGGGCAAAACGGGAGAATTATGTGCCTTGGTATGATCTTCTCCTGGGCCTGGCCGGGGCGGCAGCTTACTTTTACTATGTGGTGAACTTCGCCGATCTGGCGGTGAAGGCCACCCGTATTTCCCAATTGGATATGATCGTGGGTGTTGTGGGGGTATTAATCACAGCCGAGGTTTGCAGAAGGGTAGTGGGCCTCCCCATTCTGGTGGTGGCCAGCGCTTTTGTGGGTTATGCTTTTTATGCCGGGTATTCACTGAAACGTATTATCTACACCCTCTTTTACACCCTTGAGGGCGTCATCGGCACCCCGATCGGGGTCTGTTCAACGTTTATTGTCCTATTTATCATCTTAGCCTCTTTTCTGGAGAAGACGAATATCGGCACGTTTTTTATTGATATCGCCAATGCCATTGCCGGCCGGACCACGGGCGGGCCGGCGAAAGTGGCCGTTATCTCCAGCGCCCTGGAGGGGATGTACTCCGGCAGTTCGGTGGCGAACACCGTTGGTTCGGGCAGTATCACGATCCCGATGATGAAAAAGACCGGATATGACAAGGACTTTGCCGCAGCGGTTGAGGCTGCCGCTTCCACCGGCGGGCAGATCATGCCGCCGATCATGGGCGCCGCCGCTTTCTTGATGGCGGAGATGACCGGGACGCCCTATCTCACTATTGCCACAGCCGCCATTTTCCCGGCCATCCTTTATTTCGCCGGTATCTTCTTCTCGGTCCACCTGGAAGCGAAGAAAACCGGGCTTAAAGGGCTGCCCAGGGAAGCGATCCCCAATTTCTTTAAGCTGCTCTTGACCAGAGGTTATCTCTTGTTGCCGATAGTGGTGCTGATTGTCACCATGTCTGTTGGCTACACCCCTTCCCGCGCGGCCTGCCTGGCCATTTTAGCGGCGATAGTTGTCAGCATGTTTCACAGGGATACCAGGTTGACGCCGAAGGCCTTTGTTGAGGCCCTGGAGAACGGGGCGAGAAATACCATTGGCGTTGCCGCCGCCTGTTCCATTGCCGGGATTATTGTCGGCGTTGTTACCCTTACCGGCATAGGGTTGAAGCTCGCCGAAGGCCTCCTTTTTCTCTCCGGGGGAATTGACCTTATCGCGCTCTTCCTGACGATGATCGCCTGCCTGATTTTGGGGATGGGCGTGCCGACAACGGCAAACTATGTAATCATGGCGACGATCACGGCGCCGATCATTTTGAAGCTAATCCCGGCAACCCCGCTGCTTGCCGCCCACTTCTTTGTGTTCTACTTCGGGGTGGTGGCGGATATTACCCCGCCGGTGGCGCTGGCGGCCTACGCCGGGTCGGCCATCTCCGGCGGGAACCCGTTGCGCGCGGGGGTAATTGCCACAAAACTGGCGATTGCGGTCTTCATTATCCCCTATATGTTTGTGTTAAACCCGGCAATGCTCTTGGTCGATGCCTCGCTTGGGCAGATTCTCCAGTTTTCGGTTACATCATTGGTGGGGATGTTTGCCATTGCCGGCGGTTTGGAGGGCTTTATCAATACAAAGCTCTCCACTTGGGAGCGGGTCTTGGCGGTCGGCGCCGGTTTGCTGATGATTCACCCGAAGTTTTTTACGGACTTGATTGGCGTTGTTCTCATCGCCTTTCTCTTGTTTGACCAGTATATTGTCAAGAGAAATAAGTCCAAACCGGCTGCGGCCTGAGGCAAATCAAAAAAAAACGGTCAAATTCTTGTTATTGTGAGGCCCCATATTTTCTTGGGGCCGCTTTTTTGCGGCAGGCTGTTATGAAAAACTTTATTAGGACAGGTTGTTATGGTAAACTATTTTTGGGCAGGCTTCTGTGGTAAGCTATTCTTTGAGAACAAGACAGTTCTTCGAGAACAAGACAGCAAACAGGTATTAGAAACTGCCGGGGGGTAGGGAGTGAAGAAACGCGTAATTGTGGTGGGGGGTGGCGCCGCCGGGATGACGGCCGCTGTTGCCGCCGGGCGCCTGGGCGCCGCCGTCACCATCCTGGAGAAAAACCCGCGGGTGGGGAAGAAGATTCTGGCCACCGGGAACGGCCGGTGCAACTTCACCAATATCAAGATCAAAGGGGAGCGGGCCCATACCTATTATCACGGGGCCAACCCGGAATTTGCCCGCAGCGCCCTGGCGGATTTTTCTGTCGACGACACCCTCAGGTTCTTTGAGAAACTGGGCATCGCCCACAAGGTGGAGGAGGAGGGCAAGGTCTTTCCCCGGTCCGACCAGGCCTCAAGTTTCCTTGACGTCTTCCGGTACGAACTGGATGAACTGGACGTGAATATCCGGTGTGAGGCCCGGGTTATCGAGATCAGGAAAGACGGGAAAAACGGGGAATTCCGGGTTGAACTGGAGAACGGCGAGACCCACCGGGGGGATGCGGTCATCATTGCCACCGGCGGGAAAGCCGCACCGGCCACCGGCTCAGACGGGGACGGTTTTTTACTCGCCAAAAAGCTGGGGCATACCGTCACCGATCTTTTCCCCGCCCTGGTCCAACTGATGCTGGAAGGGGATTTCTTCCCCCGGATTGCCGGGGTGAAACTGGTGGGAACCGCGGAGATCCTTTATAAGAACGAATCTTTGGCCAAGGACCGGGGGGATATCCTCTTTGCCGACTACGGGGTCTCCGGCCCGCCCATCCTCCAGATCAGCAGGAAGGCCGGGGAATTGCTTAATGCGGGGAAAGAGGCGTATTTAAAGATAAACATCATGGATACCTTCACCAGAGAAGAACTGCGCCAACTCCTGCAAAAGCGCTTCCAGGCCGGAGGAAAGAAACCCCTTGACTTCAGCCTGGTCGGGCTGATTAATAAACGGCTGATCCCGGTTATCTTGATGGAGGCGGGCCTTGGCAGCAAGCCCAAGGACTGGCAGTTCCCTGCCGCATCGCTGCCCCTCGCGGAACAGGAGCGGATCCTCCAGGTCCTGACCGATTGGCGGTTTAAGATCAGGAGGACCAGGAGTTGGCCGAGTGCGCAGGTCACAGCGGGCGGGATAGACACCCGGGAAATAGATGAAAAGACCATGGAATCGAAACTGGTTAAAGGCCTGTTCTTTGCCGGCGAGGTCATAGATATCGACGGCGACTGCGGCGGCTTTAACCTGCAGTGGGCCTGGTCCTCCGGGTATATCGCCGGGCGGAATGCGGCTCTCGGGTAAACCGCAGGCAAGAGTAAAAAAACAGCCCCTTGGGAAATGGGCTGTTTTTTTATTTGCCGGCTAGGTGGAACCGGCGCTATTCTCTTTCAAAACCAGCTTGCTTTTAAAACCGGTAGTTCCCTGATTTACTCCTGCTATGCTACGGGCTTTCTATTCTCCCTGCATCTCACTGTTGCCGGGAGAAGATGTATCTGCGGCATGCGCGCATGCGCATGCCAGCAATTCATGGTCATAAAGGCCGATCTCCTCCACCGGCAGAGGGCGGAAGGCAACGCGCGTAAACAAGGGGGCGTCCGGCCGGAGCCGGAAGAGTCCGGCGGGAAGAGAACTCTCTGTGCCGGGCTGGCTTTCTGCGCCGGCCGTAGCCTCGCCGGTAGCGAAGCCTTTACCGGAGGCGGCGAAAAGATCCAACCCGCCGGCAAACCCGGGGTCCTCACTGGCGGCAAATTCGGTGTTGGCCATGAGGTCAAAGGTCTCCCGGTTCGACCGTTCACTCAGCATCTCCCCGCAGGCGTAAAAGAGGTTCCGCCACAGGTGGTTGCGGCCGTTATTATCCAGCATGTGTTTGATCTCCGGATAACGGGAAAGGTACAATCCGGTATTATGGTAATCATTTTTGGCAAGGTGGTGGGTCCCGTCTTTAAGCCCTTGCCAGATGTGGTTATAAGGGCTCCAGCCGCCGGAGACCCCGGTGTCACAGGCGTAAAAGATGTTGTTGTCAAAGATATTGTCCCGGCCGGCGTGGATCTGCACACCGCCAAAAACCCCCCGGGAGCAATGGGCGAAGATATTGCCATAGATGATCTGGCCGCTGATAGTATCATCCAGGCGGAGGCCCGCCTGGCCCCAGGCAAAGTGTTCATCGCCGGTTTTGCCGATATGATGGAAGTAGTTGTACCGGAAGATATTCCCGCGGTAGGCCGGGTTCCCCCACATGTCCACGGCGCCCTGGTCGTCGGATTCAGTGACCGCGTTGTAGGCCTCGTTGAACTCGATGATATGGTCGTTGCCTTCGATCCGCATGACACTGCTGGGGGCGTCATGCATCAGGTTGTAGGCGATCCGGTTGCCCACCCCCGCCAGGAGGACGGCAGGGGTATAAGTCCGGTCGATACGGCCAAAGTGGTGGATGTGACAGTTTTCAATGAAATGCCCGCCCGGGGTGAGGGTTTTCCGGTCCCCGCCGTAAATCTCGGTGGCACTGCGGCCAATGGTATGGATCTCACAACCGAAGATACCGTTGGCACGGCCGCCGTGGATGACCACGCCCCTGCCGGCGATGCGCCGGACAACGCAACCCGCCAGGAGTACATTCCGGCAGTTGTTGATCTGGATCCCGTCCCAACGGGCCAGGTCAAAGACGATCCCCTCAAAGCGCAGGTGGGAAAGGTTCTCCATCAGCACCAGCGGCTCGGAGAGGATGTTGATCTCAATTACGGCCGTTTCCGGGTCCGCCGGGGGATAGAAGTAAAGGATGCCGCTTTTGCGGTCCAGATACCATTCGCCGGGGATATCGATCTCCTCCAGCAGGTTAAAGGCGTAGTAAATGATCCCCTGCTCGTCGTTCATGGACTGGAGTTCGTGGGAATACCGGTAGGGGGTGGCGGTGGCCAGCGTCTTTTTCTCCGGATCAATGGCCCCGATTTTGATGGTGGAGTCCGCCCAGAGGTAGTGGAAGTAGCCGAAGAGCCACCCGTCGGGCGCGTTTGCCCAGCGTTCATGGCGGTCGTCTTCATAGCGCAGGACCGCCGGGCGCCCCTTGGCGCCCGGGTCCACCAGTTCCAGCGGGCGGACAAAACCCCGGTTCGGCCAGCGGGCCAGGGTCATCGGCTCCCCGTTGCAGTACAGCTCCAAGGTGGGCGGTGATGGTGGCTGGTTAAAACCGCGGACCTGCAACTGGCCATAATCATAGATCCCAAGTTCCTTGAGGTCGCATTGGTAGACCTTCCCGCGGGCCTCTTCCGGCAGCCGTTCCAGGACGGCCTGGTCGGTAACGGGGGCAAAACCGGAGAGGCGCCTGCCTCCGTACAGGACGGCTTTCCCTTGTTCTTTGGCCCGGAAGACCACCGGGGCCCCTTCGGACCCGGAATCCCTGGCATCCAGCACCAGGCTGGTGGAGAGGGGGTATTCGCCCGGGGCCAGCAGGATGCCGACAGGACCGTCGCCGGTCTTTACCCGCCGCGCCTCGTCGCGGGCCCTGGCCAGGGTGGCAAAGGGGTTTGCCTCCGAGCCGTCGCCGTGCTCGTCGTCGCCATCGGGGGCGACGTGGATCTCCACGGCAAAAGAATCGATTAGTGGGACCGGGGTTCTGCGGGTACCGGCGCGGCCGGCCTCCCGCCCGTGACTGGAGGTTTCGCGGCCGGGGGTTTCTCCAAGGCGGCTCCGGATTTCTTCGCCAAGCTCCCGGGCCTCGTCGCGGTGGATTGCCGGGTATTCGTCGTTGGCGGCGATCTCTTCATAGACCTCCAGGGCTGCATTGAGGTTCTCTTCCATCATGTGGCTTTGGGCCAGGCGCAACATGGCGTAGCTCCGGTAATGGCCCGGGAGGTCGTTGCGGCCCGCCAAGTCCCTGCAGATCTCCCGGACGGCGGTAAAATCACCGGCCGCCCAAGCGGCGCCGGCCTGCTCCAGGCCTTCGTTGGCCGTAATCTGCCAGGGGAGGGAGACTCCGAAAGCATCCTGCAGGCGTTCGAATTCCGCCCGCACCTCGGCGGCGGACAGGGCCCGCCGGTAGATTTTTACTTCATCTATCTCCCCAATATAGTTCTGCCAGGAACTGCCCACGGTCAGTGTGCCGTTGAGTGAAAAGTCCCCGGCAAACCCGGGAGGGATCGTGGCCGGGCCGCCGCCCAGGGCGTTCAGGAAAAACTCCATGGTGCCCTTCTCCCTGTCCACCACCAGGGCCAGGTGGGCCCATTCGTCGATCCGCAGAGGCGCCGCTCCGGTGGTGCCGGTGTCGATAATCTTACCCTGCGGGTCCTGGTAGCAGAAATAGCAACTGGGACGCCCGTCCTCCGAGATATTGATGACCAGGGTGGCTGCGGGATATTCGCCATAGGAAAAGATTCGCCGGTGCTTCAGGTCGGCGTTGATTGAGAATTGCTTCGGTTTGAGCCAGGCCGAGAAAGTCCATGAACCGGTCCCGAACCGCCGGTCTTCAGGTAAAACCACCTGCACAACCGCATCGGAACGGCCGTTAAAAAAAAGGGCACTGCCGGAGGGGGCCTTCCTTCGCCAGCGGGCCCCGACCTTTCCGTGTAGCTCATTGCCGGAGTAGTCCCGGGCGGAAGTCCCTTTTCCCTCGTCAAAGCGCCAATGGAGTAAAAGCCCGTCTTCGTGGGCGAGGGTCCGGGGGAGTACTGGTGTAAATACGGAACACAGTAGGAATAATAGCAATGATACCGGTAAAAAGCGACGATTCATAGTATTACCCCCATTGCACATTTTAGCTGCTCTCCTTTTTATTATCGGGAAAAAACCCTGTATTCTTAAGGAGAGCGCTAAATAAGCCATGTTTATCGATGCCGGTTTCGACAATAGCTTACCAAGGGCTAAGGCCTCGTTAAAAGCCCTTGACAAAAGGAAAGCATAGGGTTATTATTATTAATAATAATAATTATTATCATTTTAGAAAAGAGGATTTCTTTGGCTGAGAAAATACGATCCATGACGCGCCAGCGCCGGGTGATCCTGCAAGAACTGCAGAAAGTGACGACGCATCCTACGGCGGACCAGGTTTACGACATGGTCCGGAAAAAGTTGCCCCGGATTAGCCTGGCCACAGTTTACCGGAACTTGGATTTGCTGGCCCAGGACGGTTTAATCAGTAAACTGGGGACAGCCGGTGCGCAGATGCGGTTTGACGGTAATCCGGCCGACCACTACCATATCAGGTGTACCCGCTGTCAGCGGGTGGATGATTTACCGGCAGGGGCGGTCATGGTGAAAGACAAGGGGGTGGGGGAGAAAACCGGATACCGGATAGCCGGCATTCATCTGGAGTATAACGGGTTGTGCCCGGAATGTCTGGCAGAAGTGCAGGCAACAAAAGGATGAAAACTATAACGCGCATTTGCGGGCGTCATATGGATTTGGACGTCTGAATAAAAATGGGTGCGTAAAAATAGGGGAGAAAAGAAAGGAGTTTTGCAATGGCAAGCATTAAGGGGACAAGAACTGAAAAAAATCTGTTGACGGCTTTTGCCGGAGAGGCCCAGGCCAGGAATAGGTATGACTACTACGCCAGTGTGGCCAAGAAAGAGGGTTATGTCCAGATCGCCGATATCTTTGCAGAAACCGCCAACCAGGAAAAGGAGCACGCCAAAAGGCTCTTTAAGTTCCTGGAAGGCGGCGACGTTGAGATCCAGGCCGATTACCCCGCCGGCGTCATCGGGACCACCGCGGAGAATTTGAAGGCCGCGGCCAAAGGCGAGAACTATGAATGGACCGATATGTACCCGACCTTTGCCAAAGTAGCCCGCGAGGAAGGCTTCAATGAAATCGCCAATGTTTTCGAGGCGATTGCGGTTGCGGAAAAACAGCACGAGAAGAGGTATTTGGGGCTCCTGGCCAATGTGGAGGCGGGGACGGTCTTCAAGAAGGACCAGGTCGTAACCTGGCGCTGCCGCAACTGCGGTTATCTTCACGTGGGCCAGGAGGCGCCGGAAAAATGCCCGGCCTGTGCCCACCCGCAAGCCCACTTTGAATTACTCGCCGAAAACTGGTAAAGGATACCTTAAGCCAATATCTTCTCGAGGAGAGAGCCTTCAACAAATTGTTGAAGGCTCTTTTTTAGAATCTTTAAGGATCCTACGGGAGGATTCGGTGGGTCAGCGGATAATTAGTCAATGGATATTTCCGGAGAAGGCCAAGCTCATCTCCAAAAGGCTGGGATATCCCGGTAACAGGGGTTAATAATGAATTACAAAAGGGGTAGTGAGAATGGGAAAGAAAGTAGTGACTTTTGGTGAAATTATGATGCGTTTGTCTCCCCCGGAGTACCAACGCTTTGTGCAAGCCGATACCTTTAATGTGGTCTATGGCGGGGGAGAGGCCAATGTCGCTGTTTCTCTCAGTAATTACGGTTTGGACTCGTATTTTGTGACCAAACTGCCGGCCCATGAGATCGGGCAGGCCGCATTGAATCACCTGCGCCGTTACGGTGTGAAGACGGAATATATCAAACGGGGAGGGGAAAGATTAGGCATTTATTTCTTGGAGATCGGCGCTTCCCAGCGGCCGTCAAAGGTCGTGTACGACCGGAGCCATTCCGCCATCTCCCAGGTTCAGCCCGGGGAATTTGACTGGGAAGAGATCTTTTCCGGCGCCGCCTGGTTCCACTTTACCGGGATCACGCCGGCTTTAAGCGACGGCGCCGCCGCCGTTACCCTGGAAGCGGTTAAAGCCGCAAAAAAACTCGGTCTAAAAGTGAGTGTGGATTTAAATTACAGGAAAAAGCTTTGGACACCGGAGAAGGCCAACCGGGTGATGAGCGAATTAATGAATTACGTCGACGTTGCCATCGGCAATGAGGAGGACGCGGAGAAGGTCTTTGGGATCAAGGCCGCGGATTCGGAGATCACCGCCGGGAAATTGAGTGAAGAAGGTTACCAGGCGGTGGCCAGGGAGTTGACGGAGAGGTTTAACCTGGAGAAAGTGGCGATATCTCTAAGGGAGAGTTTATCCGCGTCGGATAACAACTGGTCGGCACTGCTCTATGACGGCAAGGATTTTTACCGCTCCCGGGTCTACAAGATCCACATCGTCGACCGGGTCGGCGGCGGCGACTCCTTTGCCGCCGGGTTAATCTACTCCCTGCTCAAAGGCGAAACTAGCCGGGACGCTGTTGAGTTTGCTGTTGCCGCTTCCTGCTTGAAACATACGATCTTTGGCGACTTTAACCTTGTTACAGAGGACGAAGTCCGGAATTTGGCCGCCGGCGACGCCTCCGGACGGGTGCAAAGATAAAGGCGGGCATAAGGAAAAAAGCAAAGAAAAAGCAAGGTTATGGAGGGGTTCGATGGATAAAGAGCGGACACTTCAGATCCTGGAGGAAACCGGCGTTGTCGCCGTTATTAGGGTAGACAGCCGTGCCGTACTTATGGATACGACTCTGGCCCTGGCCGAAGGCGGGTTAAAAGGCCTGGAGATCACCATGACCTCCCCGGGCGCCCTGGGGGCGATCGAAGAAGCCGTTACCAAACTGGGCGACCGGGTGATCATTGGCGTGGGCAGTGTTCTTGATGCGGTGACAGCGCGCCTGGCGATCCTGGCCGGCGCCGGGTTTGTCGTGAGCCCGGTCTTTAAGCCGGAGATCATTGAGGTCTGTCACAGGTATAGTATTCCCTGTATCCCCGGGGCCTTTACGCCCACTGAAATCCTGGCCGCCTGGGAAGCCGGGGCGGACGTGGTGAAGATCTTCCCCGCAACGAAACTGGGACCGTCCTTTATCAAGGATATCCGGGGTCCCCTCCCCCAGGTGAAGTTGACTCCCACCGGCGGGGTGAACCTGGAGAATACCGGCGAATTCATCAAAGCCGGCGCGGTCTTTGTCGGGGTGGGCGGCGCTCTGGTCGACAAGAAGCTGGTGGCGGAGAAAAACTGGGCGGAGCTTGCCCGGCGGGCAGCGGCGTTTATCGCGGCGGTAACGCGCGCGCGAGAGAGAGAAGCCCGGAAATAACTTTTGCCGGGAGCGTGGGCCGCGCGACGCAGGGGCATATATGTGCAAGTGGGGAGATTATTCTGTTGAGAAGGAAGATTTTCGCTGGTGAAGAAGGAATATTATGAGGAATATTATTACGTATAGGATGGAACGTTGTGGATAGGGACAAAGCAATCCAAGGCCATTTGCTGGCCTTTGTCACGGTTTTTATCTGGGGTACGACCTTTATCTCCACTAAGATCCTGTTAAGGTCCTTTTCACCCGTGGCGATCCTGTTCTTACGCTTTATCACCGGCTTCTTCGCTCTGCTTCTTATTTACCCCCGCCGGCTCCGGGTGGAGGAGAGAAGGCGGGAACTGTATTTTGCCGGGGCCGGTTTCTGCGGGATCAGCCTTTATTACCTGATGGAAAATATGGCCCTGATCTATTCCTTCGCCGCCAATGTGGGGGTGATCATTTCCACGGCGCCGTTTTTCACGGCTATCCTTGCCCATTTCTTTCTGGGCGGTGAGAAGTTGCGTTGGCGGTTTTTTGCCGGTTTTGCCGTTGCCCTGACCGGGATCTTCCTTATCTCTGTGAACGGGATCAGCAATTTTCAACTGAACCCCTTGGGCGATCTCTTTGCTGTTTTCGCCGCTATGCTCTGGGCTGTTTATTCGGTCCTGATAAGAAAGATCGGCGAATTTGGTTACAACAACATCCTGGTTACACGGAGGATCTTTTTTTATGGGGTGGTCCTGTCGTTCCCCGCGTTATTCTTTTTCCCGTTGGACTTGGCGGTCAACCGGGTTACAGACCCGGTCAACCTCTTTAATATTTTGTTTTTGGGGTTGGGCGCTTCCGCCCTCTGCTTTGCCACATGGAACGCGGCCCTGAAAATCCTGGGCGCCGTCAAAACCAGCGTCTATATTTATATGGTCCCGGTAGTAACCGTTGCCGCCTCCTTTGTGGTCTTGCGGGAAAAAATCACCGGCCTTGCTTTGCTGGGGATTATCCTGACACTGGCGGGGTTGTTTGTTTCCCAGGATAAGACCGGGGATAAGCAAGGGGAGGAAAAAGACCTTCTTGAAGAGATGGGCGGGGCTGGAATTCGACAGTCCTGATTCGGAGAGAACATATTCTAGAACAAACCGGAGGCGCCGCCCCTACTTTGGCGGCGCCTCCGGCCTGAACAGGAAAGGGTTACAAGCTCGAAAGTCAAAGGCGGATCTCAACGGCGGCCTCCCCTTTTTCCGTTAGGGAAAAGGGGATCTTTTTCCCACCATAGGAGAGTTCGTATTCGCCCAAGAAACCGCGGAAAGTAAGTTTCCCGTTTTCATCCGTGACGAACCGGGTGGGCTTTAGCCACCATTCGCCTTTAATCAACCGCAGCAGTTCTTCGTAAGCCGGTTTCACGGAGAGGTCCTTGCGCAACAGGCCGCCGGGGGCCTTGAGCCAGAGCCCGTCCAGAAAACTCCACCAGGTAATCCCGGTCACTAGGGGATGGGCCAGGAGGGTCTTGTAATGCAGGACGGTCTCCCGGGCCTGCCGCTTTTCACCTCTCCTCGTGGTCGGCCAGTTTTTCACCTGGTAGTCATTGAGGTCTTCGAATTCCGGGGGCATCAGGCGCCCGGAGACCAGCGTGGTTTCGGTGAAATGGACCGGCAGGTTGTATCTTTCATAGAGCGACAGGATCTGCCGGGTTTTCTCCACCCCCCAATATCCCTGGTGCATATGGGATTGGAGCCCGATGACGTCGATTTTAACGCCGGCCTCCAGGACACCCTCGACCAGAACATCGAAGGGAAACGAGACGAGGTAATCATTGAGAATCAAGACCGCGTTGGGGTTAACGCTCCGCGCCGCCTCGAACATGGTGCGGATGAGTTTTATCCGCCCCATCTCCTTGCAAATGCGGGTAATCCCGTTATCGTACTTGGAAAAGACCGGCATAATCACGGCCTCATTGACCACATCCCAGATATCGATGAGCCCGGCGAAATCCGCCACTTCCCTCTTGATCCTCTCAACTTGCGCCTTCAGGATCTCTTCGTTGCTGAGTTCCAGGAGCCAGGGAGCGGTCACCGTGTGCCAGCACAAGGGGTGCCCTTTCACGGCAATCCCGCGATCCTTGCACCACTGGGCCGCTTTCAGCAGGTGTTCGGTATTGGGACGTCCCCGCTCTGGCTCAAAGCGCCCCCAGTAAAAGGGCAAAGTCACATAATTGAAGATGGCGAAGAATTTTTCCGCGATCTCTTCCACTTTTTCCCTCTCTTTCCCGGTCCATTCATTATTGGCCAGGGGGATCAGGAAAAAGCCGCTGCCGCCAAAGAGAAATTCGTGTTTTTTCTGGGCGACAACCACCTCTTCACCGGCAAGCGGGGCCTTGTCCTCCCTCCTGATTGTGACAGTCGCCAAGGCCGTCCGGTTTTCCTTAATCAGAAGGTCCAGCTCAGTCATTGGCATTGTTCCTTTCTTTTTTAATTTTTGGGGATGGGGAAAGATCAATGGTATTCTCTCTTATTCTAGCCTCCTCCCAAATATCCTGCTATAATAGAAAATAGAGGCAGGGCCGCTGGGAATAACAAATTGTGATGGAGGGATTAACGTGAAAGACCCGTACACCCATGGACGCGTACATAGGAGAGGCCTTCCTTTCTTCCTCGTGGTACTGGCCGTAATTATTGCGGCCAACGCGGCTATCGCGACAACAAAGACGGAGACTGGCCGTTATGGGTACTACCAGGCCCCGCGGGCCGGAGAAACCATCCACATCGATGGCCGGGGGGAGGAGCCCGCTTGGGAAAAGGCTGCCTGGAGCCCAATTGACCAGTTGTGGCTGGGCGTACAGCCGGAACCGGAAGATTTCAGCGGCCGTTTCAAGGTCCTGTGGGACGAGGACCACATCTACTTTTTGGTGGAGATCATCGATGACGTCCTCTTTGACCGCTATCCGGACCCCCTCGACAATTACTACAAAGACGACTGCCTCGAGATTTTCCTGGACGAGGACCACTCCGGCGGGGACCATACGTATAATTTCAATGCCTTCGCCTACCATATCGCCTTAGACTACAATATTGTCGATATCTATGCCAAACACAGGCGCGCCGCCCCGCAGCCGATCCTCTTGAACGACCACGCGGAGGTGAAAAGGACGGCACGGACCGGAGAGGATGGAATAACGGTATACACTTGGGAGGTGGCGATGAAAGTCTTTGCCGACACCTTCAACCCGGCAAAAGAAAATACCCCCGTACGGCTTTTCCCCGGGAAAAGACTGGGTTTTGCCGTGGCGTACTGTGACAATGACGGCGGCTATGACCGGGAAAGTTTTATGGGGTCGGTTTTTATCCCCGGAAAGGATAAAAACGTCGGCTACAAAAACGCCTCGGTCTTTGCCACGCTCGAGTTAATGCCATAGGAGCGGGCTGCCGGATGCAGAGGGTTCATGATGCCCATGGCGTTCGTGGTGGACGTGGGATCCATGGAATTCATGATGATCTTGGCAACGGGAAGGCGCAACCGGTATCAAGAGAGTACGGGCATCTCCCGGTTCTTTTGCAAAAGGAGTACCGGCGTTTAAAAGACAAGAACCATTATTACCTGGTTAACGGGCGGGTGCTCACCCCCTACCGGCAGATCGCACCGGGAGGGGTAGAGATTAAGGATGGCTATATCGCCCGGGTCTTTCCCATGGACGGGGTGGAACTCCACGACGGCGACGGGGTCCTGGACGTGCGCGGGGCGATAATCGCTCCCGGCCTGATCGACCTGCACCTGCATGGCGGCGGCGGCGCGGATGTAATGGACGGAACAGCCGAAGCCTTCGCCAGCATTGCGCGGGTCCACGCCCAAAGCGGGACGACGGCAATTGTGCCCACGACTTTAACCAGTTCCCTTCAGGATTTATCCGCTGTCCTGGCCGCCTTTTCCCGGGTGAAAAAGGAGATCACCACCGGCGCCCGCCTCCTGGGCCTGCACCTGGAAGGGCCGTATTTCTCTCCCGCCCGGCGGGGCGCCCAGGACGGGCGGTACATCAGGAACCCTGACCCCGGAGAGTACCGGGAACTCCTGGATAAATACCCGGAGATTATCCGGGTCTCAGCCGCTCCTGAACTGCCGGGCGGGCTGGAGTTGGGCAGGGAATTGCGGCGGCGGAAAATCCTGGCCGCCATCGGCCATTCCGATGCCACCGCAGAAGAGGTGGTCCAGGCCATCGAGGCCGGCTACAGCCATGTCACCCACCTGTATCTGGGGATGTCGGGTGTGAAAAAGATAAACGGTTACCGCTGTGCCGGGGTGATTGAAGCCGGGCTGCTTTATGACGATTTGACCGTGGAGCTTATTGCCGACGGGAAACACCTGCCGCCGCCCCTCCTGAAGCTGGTCTATAAATGTAAAGGCCCCGGGCGGATCGCTTTATGCTCCGATGCCCTCCGGCCGGCGGCAATGCCGGAAGGCGAATATTACCTGGGGGCTGAGGGGAGGGGGCAGAAGATCCGGGTAAAAGAAGGCGTCGCCTGGCTGGGGGATAATTTGGCCGGCGGCGTTGTCACCGGGAGCCGGCTGGTCCGGAACATGGTGGAACTGGCGGGAGTACCACTGAAGGAAGCGCTCCAGATGATGACGGCAACACCCGCGCGGATCCTCCGGTTGGACCATTTCTTAGGCAGCCTGGATCCGGGTAAAGCGGCGGACCTGGTGGTTTTGGCCGGAGACCTCTCGGCCTTGGCGACGATCGTCGGCGGGCGATTACTGGACTGAACGGCTGCGCAACGGGGAAGGAATTGCCTTTTAGTCATTGACGCCCGGGCGGTTTTCCGGTATAATAAAGCAAAGGGGAGTAGCTGGCAGGTTTTTCCTGTCAGGTGAACCAACATTACGGTAGCGATACCTGGTTCACCGCTTGCCTGGCGATTGAAGCAAGCAGCAAGACCTTTGGCATCCTTCGCGTGCCAAAGGTCTTTTTTCGTATTCCCGGTTTCCGGGGTGGACAAGCAACCGGGTGGAAAACCGGCCTTCTGGAGAAGCTAAATTATTATACTTGCTGAAGCGTTTGATCCCTTTATATAGGCGGGAGAAGGGATAACCTGGATACTAAAACGAAAAGAGAGGGCTGAAGAGAATGAAGGATTACTCGCTAACCACGCCGGAAGAGACTCTACGGCTACTCGGAACAGACCCGGAGAAAGGGCTTTCCGCTTCTCATGTCGCTGCCAAGCTGGAGGAGTACGGCCGGAACGAGTTGAAGGAGAAGAAGCGGCAGACGGTTTGGGAGATGTTCCTTTCACAGTTTAAGGAGTTCTTGATCCTGCTGCTTCTGGGTGCGGCCTTGATCTCCATTCTTCTGGGCGAAATTACGGATGCGGTCGTCATTTTCCTCATCGTCTTCATCAATGCCATCTTCGGGGTTGTACAAGAATTCAAAGCCGAGAAGGCGCTGGAGGCTTTAAAGACCCTTTCGGCGCCAAAGGCAAAGGTCTGGCGGGAGGGGACCGTGGCCGAGGTTCCCGCAGCGGACCTGGTCCCCGGGGATATAGTTTTATTGGAGGCCGGGGATTTTATCCCCGCTGACGCCCGTCTCCTGGAAACGGTGGAATTCAGGACGGACGAGTCGGCCCTGACCGGTGAATCGGTGCCGGTGGAGAAAGACGCGGCCGATCTCCCCAAAACCACAAAACCCCTGGCGGAGCGGAAAAACATGGTCTACATGGGGACCATTGCCGTGGCCGGGAGGGCGCGGGCGGTGGTCACCGCCACCGGGATGGAGACGGAGATTGGCCGGATTGCCGGGATGATCCAGGAAACCGAGGCGGAAATGACCCCCTTGCAGAAAAAACTGAAGGTCTTTGGGCAGCAGTTGGGCCTTCTTGTCATCCTGATTTGCATAGGCATCTTTGCGCTGGGGGTTTTCCGGGGGAACAATCCTTTCGGGATGTTTATGACCGCAGTTACCCTGGCGGTGGCCGCAGTCCCCGAAGGCTTGCCGGCGATTGTCACCATTGTCCTGGCTTTGGGGGTACAAAGGATGGCCGCCCGGAATGCGATTATCCGGCGGCTCTCCGCGGTGGAGGCATTGGGCGCCGCCACCGTGATCTGTACGGATAAAACCGGGACCTTGACCTTGAACCAGATGACAGTACAGGCGGCCGTAGTGGACGGCGCCACTTACACTGTGACCGGGGAGAGCTTGGGGGACCGGGGTGAGTTTCTCCTGGAGGAAACGGCGGTTGACCCGTTGACCGTGCCGCGCCTGGGTATGCTCCTCTTGACCGGGCTTTTATGTAATGATGCCCGGTTGATCGGGGAGGGAGAAGAAAGGAGAGCCATCGGGGATCCAACCGAAACCGCATTGCTGGTGGCTGCGGCCAAAGCCGGCCTCTTCCAGGAGAAAATGGCCGCGGAATTGCCGCAGATCAGGGAATACCCCTTTGATTCAACACGGAAAAGGATGAGCACCATCCACCGGGGAAAACTGCCATTCCCCGTACAGGGACTCCCGGCGGAAGGCTTTTGGGTCTTCACCAAAGGCGCGCCGGATGTGCTGCTGAAAAAATGCCGCCGCTATCTGGGGGAAAACGGCATAGAAGAACTGACGCCGGCGGTCACCGAGAAATTTGCCGGCCTCAACCGGGAACTGGCCAATAGGGCCCTGCGCGTTCTGGGGCTGGCCTTCCGGCCTTTCCGGGAGGGAGAGGCCGACGGGGTGGAGGACGTGGAAAATGACCTGATTTTCCTCGGCTTTCTGGGGATGATCGACCCGCCGCGGCCGGAAGCCCGTCCCGCCATCGAGCTTTGCCGGAAGGCGGGGATTAAAATTAAGATGATCACCGGCGACCACCGGGATACCGCCAGGGCGATTGCGGCCGATTTGGGACTGCTTGCCCACGGACATGAAGAGGACCAGGTAATAACCGGCGAAGAAATGGACCAACTGAGTGAAGAGGAATTGGCGGCGAGAGTAGGAGAGATTGTTGTCTTTGCCCGGGTCACGCCCGCCCATAAGGTCCAGATCCTGGAGGCCTTGAAAGCCAACGGGGAGATTGTCGCCATGACCGGGGACGGGGTGAACGACGCTCCCGCCCTGAAAAAGGCGGACATCGGGACGGCCATGGGCCGCACCGGTACGGATGTGGCCAAACAGGCGTCGGATATGGTTCTGGCCGATGACAACTTTGCCACCATCGTCCGGGCGGTACAAGAGGGCCGGATCATCTTTGAAAACATTAAAAAGGCCATCTACTTCCTGCTCTCCTGTAACCTGGGAGAGGTGGTTACCATTTTAGCCTCGGTACTTTTGGGTTGGCCGGTGCCGCTGATCCCCATCCAGATCCTCTGGGTCAACCTGGTTACCGATAGCTTTCCCGCGTTGGCCCTTGGCGTTGACCCTCCGGAGGACGGGATTATGGACCGGCCGCCACGGCCGCCGCAGGAAGGGATCTTCACCTCCGGGGTGGGCAGGACATTGTCGGTTTACGGCCTTTTCATCGCCTTTATCACCCTGATCGCTTTCAGTATTGGCCGGCAGGAATCGCTCCTCAAAGGGCAGAGCATGGCCTTTATCACCCTGAGCCTCTGCCAGCTGGTACATGTCTTTAACTTCCGTTCCCTGCACGAGTCCGTTTTCAAACGGGGCCTGTTCGGGAATAAGCACCTGCTTCTCGGGGTCCTGGCGGCCGGTTTGTTACAGGCGGCCGTGCTCTTCATCCCGTTCCTGCGGGAGATCTTCAGAGTAGTGGACCTGACCGCCGCCGACTGGTTGCGTATTTTGGGCCTCGTGCTTTCGCCGTTGGTCATCGGGGAGATCTGGAAAGCCCTTTCGTTTCACGGCCGGCAGGGATAAGCAACTGCAGGTTTCTTGCGGTAAATGCGGTAATAATCCACGGTGCGCAGTAGATCCATTATGTATTAGTAAATAAAGCAAAAGGCGGGGTCTTGGTTTGACCCCGCCTTTTTTTAGGACTAGAGATAGTTCAGGGGGTTGGTGGTCCGGCCGTTCTTAATCACCTCAAAGTGGAGGTGGGGACCGGTGCTGTTCCCGGTGGAGCCGACCGCGCCGATCCTTTCTTCGACCCGGACCCGCTGGCCGACCCGGACAAAGATCCGGGAAAGGTGGGCGTATCTAGTTTTTAAGCCGTCGCCATGGTCAATTAAGATACAGTAGCCGTACCCGCCGTTCCAGCCTGCTTCCACCACGACGCCGTCGGTGTAGGCGTAGACGGTGTTGCCGTGGGGCGCCGCTATGTCTATGCCATCGTGGAACCTCCGCTTCCCGGTAATGGGATGAATGCGATAGCCGTAATAACTGGAGATCCTGGTGCCACTGACCACGCCATAGTTGATCCGGCCGCCCCTCGACACAGTCTTCCTTGTGCCGATCTGCACCAAGGCGTCGGAGGGCTCTTTCAGGACCTTTTCCTCCAGTACCGCCAGGGAATGCTGATAACCGTTGAGCAAAGTGATATGGTAAAGAACCTCTTTTTCCCCTTCAACCCCGGCGCGGAGAATCTTTTGCTGGTGGGTATAGAGCCGGTTGTCCCTTCTGTATTTCACCTTGAAGGGGATCGATTCGACAACGGTATTCTCCAACTCGATGACCACATCCAAAATGGGGTTCATGGGCCTGACCAGAAGCTTGTCACCGGGGTAGATCTTCTCCGGGTTAATATCCGGGTTTAAGATTATTAAATCATTAACGCTCAGTTTATATTTCCGGGAAAGGTTCCAGAAGTTATCGCCTTTTTTCACCTCGATCTCCAGGGCTTCCTCTTCAACGGCATAGATCATTTCTTCAACAATCTCAAATGGGTCAATTTCTTCGGGTTTGACCTCCACTTCCGCCAGGAAGACCTGCTGGGCAAAGCCGACCTTTTTTATCTGGGCGTTTTCATCGATGTTCTTCATAAATTGCCCCTGGTATTCGCGGAGGATCTCTTCGACGGCTTCTTTCTCCGTCTCGGCCACGGTAAACCATTTTTCACCGTCGACCACAAATTGATAGGCCTTTACTTTTTCGAGGGAATCGGCGATGGTAACTACGGCAGGGAAGACCAGCGCAAAAAAGATTGCGCCGATGAGTGAAGCAACAACCCCTTTTTTTGTCAATACAGCCACACACCTTTATCTGATTGTGGTTCGTATTATTTTACATACTATTAATTATAGCACAATACATTACATAATTGGATAGCAATTTCCATATTACATAGGCATAAAAAGCATAACAGCGGACATGTATTTCCATGACCATAT
>JAAYGG010000084.1 GCA_012727895.1 Bacillota bacterium | reverse complement strand
GCCACGCCTGAGCTGGTTCCCAGCCGGTTGGCGCCGGCCCTGACCATCTCTTCGGCGGTCCGGCGGTCCCGGATCCCGCCGGCAGCCTTAACGCCCATTGCCGTCCCGACCGTCTTCCGCATCAGGGCCACATCAGCCGCTGTGGCGCCGCCTTTGTTAAACCCGGTGGAGGTTTTGACAAAACCGGCGCCAGCTTCCTTCGCCAGCAAACAGGCTTTTACCTTCTCCTCGTCCGTTAAAAGGCAAGTCTCAATGATCACTTTGGTCAGAGCCTGCCCGGCGGCGGCATCCACCACCGTTTTGATGTCCCGGAAGACCAGTTCATAATCGCCGGATTTCAATGCGCCGATATTCATTACCATATCCACTTCGGTCGCACCGTTGGCAATTGCCTCCCGGACCTGGATGGCTTTGATCAGGGGCAACTCGGCGCCCAAAGGAAACCCGATGACCGTACAGACTTCTATCCCGGTCTTTGCCAGTAATTTGGCGGCTTGCCGCACATGGACCGGGTTGACACAAACCGCGGCGAAACCGTATTCTTCCGCTTCCCGGCAGAGTTTTTCAATCTCCTGGTATGTCGCCTCCGGTTTCAACAGGGTATGGTCGATTATTCTGTTTAGCTCCATGCCGATCACCTCATGCTCGACGAAGGTCCGGTCCTCTTTCTTCCCAGTCTTCTTATATCTTCGATATAATCATCTACCATATTCAATTTAATAAAAGGTAGATATCTGCATTATACTTCAAGTTCCTGCCGGAAGCAAACCAATCTAGGGAAGAAAAAGGTCGCAATAATCCCGGAGCTTCTCTTCGTACCTGCCCCGGATGACCAGGTGATGGTTGCCTAACGGCCTGGTGAGGAATTGCTTTGCTTTGCCCGGGTCGTTAAACTTTAATGTGATCTGGGTGCGGCAGAGGTCCTCGCTCTCCCCGCTCTCCTGGTAGGTTGCCGCGGCCGTATAGAATTCCTGCAGGTCTTTCCCGCCAATCCTGAAGAGGGTGTAATCACCGGGATACATGGCGCCCTGGTAAGCAACGCCGATCCCCGACTCAAAATGGGAACGCAATTTATAGCTGCTCACCATTGTCCTTGGGATGGTACAATGGGCCAGGGTGATTGAGCTCTTTTCCAGATCAACCACGCTGGGATTGGCCATAAACGAGGGCTCGCCTGTTACCCTGTTTGCGATCAACATCCCGGTGGCGGTAATAATATCCCCCTCACAGGCAGCTACTAATCCTTCCTCATTCAATTTAGCCAGGGCATAACAGGCGGTATTCTTTAAGATGGGCAACAAATCAAAGCATTTAACGGCAATGGCGTCTACCATGTATTCATCGATTATCTCCCGTAAAGCGAGGTAGATAACGGCGGCGCCTTTGATCGTATCGGCTCCGGGTTCAACTACTTCCTTGCTGGCGGCGATCATCTCTTCAGCCAACTGAGCGGCGCGGGGATCACCCTGGAGCTGTTGGACCCTGGCGGTGACCTCGGAGAAAGAGATATCGACTATTTCCGGGCCCCAGTTTTTCTTGATTAATTCTGTGACCGGCGCCTGAAAGGGGTATCTGGTGTATTTCTCCTCTCCCACCCGGCCAATCCGGCTGTTTCTGATGTCATTGCCGGCGACACAGATCTCAAGCAACCGCTGGAGTTCCTTTTTCCAGTCGCCAAAGGCCTGAACCAGCACGGCTTTTTTCCCCGTCCCCTGGAGGTAAGCAAGGATTTCCAGGGCGGCGGCAAAAGAGTTGTCCAACGGGTGGGCCAAAAGGATAAACGGCCCCGGCCGGTTTTTTGCATATTCTACAGCCGGAATTTCCGCGCCCCCGCTCAGGATCAAGAGGATTTCCGCTTCTGCACTCTCCTGGTTTTCCTGAAGAACACCAAACTCAAACCCCTCGATGGTGTTGAGTTCCTGCAAAAACTTCTCGGTCCGCTCCTGCATCTTTTCGGGCGGGCGGATTGATGAGGAGACCGGTATTACTGAGATTTCCGTCATTGAACACACTCCTTTTACTTTTTCGTCTATTAGCTCATACTCTCCTCTGTTTCTTTCCTCAGTTCTCTGGGGTCTTTCATATATAAGGTGCAAAAAACAGCGGCGAACGCAAATAACAGAAGTCCCACGGTGATTGTCACCTGGTAACCAAAATTATCAGCCAGCAACCCGCCAATAAGCGGTGCCAGGGCCAGCGCCGGCGCTTGGACGGTATTCATCAGCCCGACAAAGGTCGGTGTCTGGTCCGGACTGCTGAATTCGATGGCCAGGTTAACATTGGCTACCTGTACCGAACTGTACATTGCTCCCACTAGAATAAAGACGGCAAAAAAAGCACTGGCATTACTTGCGGTCAAGGCTGTTAGTGTCGCGGCAAGTCCAAGCAGGGTAACCATTTGCAGGACCCGTTTAAAGCCAAACCGGTCTCCCACATACCCCCAGATTAAGTGGGAGAGAGTTTGCGCAACAATCATTATCAGGCTCAAGAGGCCTACGGTCCCGGAAGAAATCTTAAAACTCTCTTTCGCGTAAACAATGTAAAAAGGGGTGGCAATCTCGCAAAAATTCAGTATTATCCGGACAATAAGAAACTTGGTATATTCCTTGTTGGTCCTCAATATTTCACCGAGATGCCGTAGATACTCGGTGCTCTTCAGCCGGCGCGGGCTGTACTGATATTTTGGTTCCATGATAAAAAACCAAAGGAGGAGGGTGATAAGAGAGACGATCAGGGCCAGGCCAAAGATTTGGATATAACTTTCAGGGAACGGCCTAGTCTCCAAAAACCCGGCCGCCAGCCGCGCCCCGATGATCCCGCTGACCCCTCCGAAGAAAAAGGAAACCCCGTAAAACATCCCTCTTCTCCTGGTGATCGAACGCGCCACCAGATCACTATGGGCCGGTGAAGTCAACCCCATGGTGGTGGTGAATACCGCATAGGAAAAAAGGAAAGTCGCTATGGCCAACGCCCCGCCGTGCCCGGCGAAGAGCAACACAGAGAGGAAAACCAGTAGAATACCGGCCCTTTCGGCTGTGACTATTTTCAACAGATAACTCTTACGCTGTTTCAGACCATTGATGTAATTGGCGATAAAGACCTGTGGCAACATCTGCCCCATCACAAATATGGTCGGCGCCAACCCTATAATCAGATTGGAATTGGTCAACTCACTAAGGTAATAGGGGACAATAGTAAGATGGGAGAGCATATTGACGGAAAAATTAAACCCGCCATTATCCAAGCAAAGGATGATGAAATTGTACCAGTAACTCTGACCGGTTGCTATTCGTTCACAGATTTTCTTCTTCAACTTCTATCGTATCCTCTACTGTTAATTTCTTGACGGTCTAATTATTCGAATTGGATCGATACTCCTTATTGCTCTTTTTGATCCCATTCATGCAGGATTTTTACGGCTTCAATCGCCGTTTCAATAGTGGTCTCGATCCGGATCTTTGCCTTCTCCTCATCACTTAAGGGGCCGAGGAGCTGGTTGCCTGCGCACAAACAGATGGAACCGGCGCGTACCCGGTAGATGGAAGCCAGGATAAAGATGATCGCCGACTCCATCTCCGAAGCTAGGGCTCCCCCCATCTGCCAGGCTTTCCATCTTTCCAGCAAGCGGCCGGCCACCGGCATTCTCTCCGGTTCATGCTGCCCGTAGAAGGAATCCTTTGACTGGAGAATCCCTACATGATAATCCTCGCCCCTCTTCTTGCATGCCTCAACCAGGGCGTTAGTCACGGTAAGGTCGGCCACAGCCGGGAACTCCGGGTACATATAGTGTTTACTGGTCCCTTCATCACGGATGGCTCCCCAGCCAATAACCTGGCTGCCCGGTTTCACCCATTCCTGCATACCGCCGGAGGTGCCAACCCGGATAAAGGTGTCAGCCCCGATCTTCACCAATTCTTCCACGGCAATTGCCGCCGACGGGCAGCCGATGCCAGTGGAGAGTACCGAGATCCCAATGCCATCCACAGTACCGGTGTAGGTGGCATACTCCCTGAACTCAGCGACTTTCTCTGCTGTATCAAAGTGCTCGGCAATCAGGCGCGCCCGTCCCGGGTCGCCGGGCAAAAGCACATATCTGGCCACATCCCCTTCTTTACATCTGATATGGTGCTGAAGTTTTTTCATTATTTCCTCCCCCTATCTTGTGCCGCAAGGATTTTCACCGTCTCGATTCCCAGTTTGATCATGCGTTCCATCCCGTCCGCACTCCCCTGCAGGTTCATGATGGCCCCGGCCCGGAGCTTACGGTAACTGGAGACAATGAAAAGGGTGGCGCATTCCATCTCTGAGGCCAGGGCATTCCCTTGGGTCCAGGCCTGCCAACGTCTCTGTAAATCCTCGGCCAGCGGCATCCGTTGCGGTTCGACCTCCCCATAGAACGAGTCTTTTGAATGGGCTATGCCTATATGATATGGAAACGGCAGTTTCTTGGCTGCTTCCACCATGGCGTTGACGATTTCCAGGTTGGCGACGGCCGGAAAGTCCATCGGCAAATAGTGGGTGGAGGTGCCTTCGTGCCTGATCGCGCCGGTCACGATCACCAGGTCCCCTGCTTTGGTATGGGGTTGAAAGATCCCCGCTGTGCCCAAGCGGATCAAGGTATCAGCGCCGATATTCGCCAATTCTTCCACAGCAATAGCTGTTGACGGCCCCCCAATTCCGGTGGAGACGGCAGAGACTTTTATCCCGTCAATGTAGCCGGTATGGACCAGGTATTCCCGTTTACGCGTGACCTCCCAGGCCTCATCAAAAAAACTGGAAATTAACGGTACCCGGCCGGGATCCCCGGGTAAAAAGACATAACGCCCGACATCCCCTTCTTTACAATTAATATGGTGCTGGCGTTCGCTCATCTCTCTTCCTTAGTACCTCCTTTTCTTGACCGCAGCAGAAATATGCGTCCAGTATTCCCTCGGGTTTCTTTTAGCATAATTTGCGAGGAATTTTTAATTCGTTTTTCCAAAATCACTGCGATTGACTACGGGGGTAAAATGAAGGGGGGCTCCCCCGGGAATCAATCCCGGAGGAGCTGTTCATCATAATGGTCACTAATTTTTGATTCGCCGGGCAAAGAGAACCAATATGCCAAAGAATCCAATGATTGAACCTAAAAACAGGATAATTGCTGCAGGTGCCGGGAAAATCATCTGCTGCGAACGGTCAAAGCCTTGATTAATCCAGAGTAGGTAGAAGATACCAATGAGGGCGATGATGGTTAAGATGATCAGGGTATAATCAAGGGTGCCCATCTTCAACTGCCTGATACTGGTTTTTTTGCCGCTCGAACCAAAGGCTCTGGATTCAAGGGTCATCGACATCTGTCTTACCCTTTCAATTGCCCCCGCAAAGACCGGTATAATACTGGGAAGCAGCGCTGAGAAACCGCTGGCCTGCATTGCCCTGGAGCGTTGCGCGCTTAAGATTATATTCATTTCCTTCTGTAATATTGGAATCAACTGGATGGTGGTTGTAACCATGAAGCTTATTTCGTATGGTACTCCCCACATGCGCATGGTCGTAAAAAGGTCTCCCGGGTACGTTGTCATGATAAAAAGCAGGGCAAAGGAGGCCACTGAAATAATACGCAGGGAGAGCACAAGAGCGCTATAAACCCCCTCGTTGTAAAGGACAAACGGTCCCAAGCGCGCCAACGGCGTCCATGGTTTGGGAAAGGCGGGGGCAACGATTTGGAAGAAGATTAACCCGAAAATAATCGGCAAAAGCAGCATCAGGCTTGCCCGGTAAGTTGCAAACGTATTAGAAGCCTTAATCAGGACCAGGACGACGACTAAGAATGCGAAGATGATCAACGGATCCTTGATAAAGAATACTGTCAACAAGGCTCCTAAGACCCAGATTATTTTGGTGCTGGGATGCAAGCGGTGAAAAAATGATTTTCCCGGCACATAATTGGCGATCAACTGCATATTGTTCATCTTTGACACCTCGATATTTTTCTGGTCTAGCCGGCGATATTAGTGAACATTATGAAGAGCAAGGCAGCAATCCCAACTACTATACCTAAAGTAATCCAGATCACGGTTTTCAGATTCTTCTGCTCAACCAGTTCCAGGTGGCTGGTTAATTCTTTCGGCAGTGCCCCTAAGATCGCCAGTGCGACGAAGGTTGAGATAATCTTGTCAGTAAATGAAACCAGGATGTTACTGGAGAAAACCGAAACCCACAACCGCTGGCCCATTGCCACAAACGTGGCGGTTAACATATCTCCAAAGTGCCCGGTGGCCCCCCCGAAAACCAGTACATAGATGGGGACGGCTGTCAGGCTAACAAAGAATCCTACAAACATTGAGAGAATCAGCAACCGGCCGAAGCTCTTCCCCATTTTCCAACGGATACCATAGCCCCAAACCAGGGCGCCGACCATATTACAGAGGGCAAATGGGAGAGAGACCGGGTTGCGGATGATCGCAATTCCTATATTGGTAATTAAGCCGGCGAGAGCACCCCACCACGGGCCCAGCGTCATGGCGACCACAGCCGTACCGATCATATCCAAGAAGGTGGGCAACCTTAATGCCGCATTAATCGTGCTGCCGACGATATTCAAAGCAGCCGCCACCGGTATAAGGGCAACAATATAAGTGGTAGGTATTCTTGGCCTCTTAACAAGCTTTGCCTCTGTTGTCGTCATTTAAATATCTCCTTTCAGCTAAGTTCTCCTGGCAAAGGATAACCTGCACGAACCGGCGTCCTTCCTTTTATCCGGCGCGCTCCCCCCTTTCTACAGCCTCTACTGCTTCATCCACTGATAAAGGTGTCTTCCCGTTATGCTGGAGTCCAATCTCTTCTGCCATCCGGAAGATCTGCGGTGGCGCCAGGTTGGTCTTTTCCAACAGTTCGCGATTGCCAAAGATCTCCCGGGGAGTGCCGTCGCCGATCAGCCGCGAATTCCAGAGTACGATGACCCGGGTGCAACATTCGGCGATTAACATCATGTCATGGGAGACAATAAGGACCGTACGTCCTTCATCCTGCAGTTTTTTAATCAAAGCCGCCACCATCCGGGCCCTGGTGTAATCCAGGCCTGTTGTCGGTTCGTCGAGAATAAAGATCTCCGGGTCCATTGCATAGATAGAGGCAATCCCCACTGTCTTGCGCAAGGGAAAACTCAAACGGTAAGGGTTTTCATCAAGAAACTCCTCCAGGCCGAAGAAATCTGCGGCGAGCCGGACCCGTTCCTCAATCTCCTCCGCGGACATCCCGATATTTGCCGGTCCAAACTCCAATTCCTTGCGGACACTACCGGCAAAAAGCTGGTGGTTGGGGTTTTGGAAAACATAACCGGCATGCCTGGAGATCTCCTTGATCTCTGCTTCCCGGGTATTAATCCCCTTGACAAAAACCTGACCGCTGGTGGGCTTCAGTAGACCGTTGAAATGCTTCACCAGGGTAGTCTTGCCTGAACCATTCTGGCCGATAACGCCGACAATTTCTCGTTCTGCTATTGCCAGATCAACGCCTTGTAGCGCCGAGACCCCCGACGGATAAGTGTGATGCAGATCTTCGCATTTAATGATAATGTTTTTGCTCATTTTTTACCTCCAACTCCCGAATACTTCTTTACAGCATCCTGAAGGGTAATCGGTAATTGCTCCGGCAGGTTATGCCCTTTCTTTTTCAGGCGGTACCCGAATTCAGTGACCTGGGGTGTTCTCAGGCCTAACCTCGAAATGGTCTCCACATCGTTGAAGACCTCCGCCGGGGGGCCGTTGGTAATCAATTCCCCGCGGTCGAGGATGATTACCCGGTCGGCGTATTCGGCGATTACTTCCACCTCATGCTCGGCAATGACAATTGTCATCCCTTTTTCCCGGTTCAACCGCTGTAAAACCTCAAAAACCTCTTCTTTGCCTATGGGGTCCAAATTGGTGGTCGGCTCGTCCAGGACAAGGATCTCCGGGTACATGGCCATTGCCGCCGCGATCGCCAATCGTTGTTGCTGGCCTCCGGAAAGCTGCATCGGTGAACGTTCTTCCAAACCCTCCAGGCCAACGACTTTTAATGCCTCTTTAATCCTGGTCAGCATCTCCTCGTAAGGGATTCCCAGGTTCTCCAGGCCGAGGGCGACCTCCCCTTCCACTGTGAGTTGGGTTAATTGGTATTCGGGATTGTCAAAGACCATCCCGACGGTCTTTGCCATTTCCCTGACGGGAACCTCATCGGTATCCTGCCCCTTGATCAGGCAACGTCCTTCCTTCTCCCCCATGACCATCTGGGGGATAATCCCGTTCAAAGAAAGACAGAGCGTGGTCTTGCCAGCCCCGGAAAGCCCAAGAATCGCCACATATTCTCCGGGGAAAACCGTGAAGTTAATCTCCTTAAGGGCTTTTTCTGTAGCGGTCGCATACTTAAAGCTTAAACCTTCAACTCTGATAATGGGTTCCTTTGCTGCATTCGTCGCGGTCACTAGTAATTGCCTCCTTTGTCTCTCTTTTCACCCATATAGCCCATCCTTGCACTGATCTTATCCGCAGCCGCCTTTACTTCTTTTATGTATTCTTGTACGTTTTCAGGTTCAAAATTCCATTTCGGACCAATCAGGGCCAAACTGGCAATAACCGTCCCCCGGTAATCAAAGACCGGCGCGGAGATGGCCGCTATATTTATATCCCTTTCTTCTACGGTAAAAGCGTAGCCCTGTTCCCGGATGCGGCGTAATTCCTCTTCCAGCTTTTTCTTATCGGTGGTGGTGTTTCCAGTAAAAGCGGGCAACCCGTAATCCTTGTAATATTCCTCCCGTTTTTCCGGGGGCAAATAGGCCAGGAGCAACTTGGCAGAGGCCCCGGCATGAAGATGGATCCTTGCCCCTATTTTCGAGGCAATCCTGATTAGATTTCCCCCATCCACCTTGTCAATACAGACCTGTTGTAAATTGTCTTCTACACAAAGGACCACCGTCTGATTGCACCTTTGGCTTAGACCCATCATTACTTCCCGGGCCGCACTCCGTAGATCCATGCTGTCCCTGACAATCTGGCCCAATTCAAAGAACCTCATACCCAAACCGTATTTTTTCGTCACCCCGTTCTGCCGGATAAAGCCATGCTCTTCCAAACTATGTAATAACCTGTAAGTAACACTCTTGCTCAGACCGGTCTCCCGGGCAATCTCCGTAATTCCCCATTCATTCTTCTCAAAGGTAAACAACTGCAAAATCCGGGCTACTCTTTCGACAATTAAAAGCGATTGGTTTGCAGCCATGACTCTGATTTCCCACCTTTGTTCCGCTCGGCGGAACACTGTTTCTCTTTGCTAACCATATTGTAACATGGAGTTTTATCTGTGTCAAGTGCATAAGCTGGGCCCAAAGGAAACCCGATTACCGTACATAACCCCTATTCTGTACTGAATGATAACACAATGCTGGTTATGGTAAAATGTGGCTTGCATTGAAGGATAAGGAGGGATGTGGGTAAGAAATTATACTTTTCTGCTCTTCCTGGGTGTTATTTGTCTTTTCCCACAGCCTGCCGCGGCTTATGTGGGGGCATGGCAATTGGCGATGGGGGGCGCGTTTATCGCCATGGCCGATGATGCCGACCTTTGGTGACTTTGCTCTCCGGATCGGTTCATATATGGGAAAAAGGACCGCAGGTGTGGGATATGCCATTGACAACCTGCAAATGAGGGGAGGCAACGCCTGCCTTAAGATTGATTGCGCCTTGCTGATGGGCGACTTGCAAAATACATTTATGCTCGGCGCAACAATGAGCTTTTAAAAGAGCCCGTCGCAGCGACGGGCAAAATCGACATTTTTCTCCGCCGCTCCCCGGGTCCCGGGGAGCGGTTGTTTTTACTTGCTATCTGTTGACCGGTTCAAATTCGGTAAGGTATTTCCAGTACCGGGCCGGCATATGTTGTCTTTGTAATTTTTCATTCCTCCGTTCTTCCAGGGTGGTAGAGGTAAAATACTCCTGCCACAACTCCCGGCAGAGCATTTCTTCTTCATCTTCAATACCGGTATTTTCCCCCTGGAGGGAAGCGGCCAATTGGCTGTTGATCTCAACCCCGCTCACCAGCCGGCATTCCCGCCCGTCGTAATAGGCGCCTAAATTGCGCCGGCGGTCATGGATGAACCACTTCTGCCCGGCATACCTGGCGGTGAAATGAGGGATTAAAAGGGCGATGATATTATGGTCCGGCTCGATTGGCGCGTAATAAAGGTCGCCGTAAACCCGGCGGAAGCGGAGAAACCCATGGAAACGATGGACTTCGTAGGCTACCTTCTTCGCGGTTTCTGTGATCGCGTCAATTGTCGCCATAATGTCCCGGGTAGGGGCGGGCGAATTGCCCCCCGTCTTCCTCCCCGGCGACACCAGCAGTTTTATATAGGAAAGGATTGTTTTTTCCATCCCGGACTCCGAGAGATAGCAGTAGACGAGGTTCTGAAAGGCCTGCCGCGAAAGGCGCTTCCGTAAAAACCGCCGTAGTTTCCGGGCTTTTTCCGGATCGGTCGCAATGACCTTGGCAGTGGAAAAAAGCGTGGGTGTATACCGGCGGTCCTCAGTAATCTCCGCCACTTCTTCCCCGCTGAACAAACCCTCATACAAGGCGGTGAAGAGTCCTTCCAGGCTCCCGTCATAGACGTAGGTCAGCATTTCCTTATCCTCCTCCGTATGGCTCCAGGGCGGCGCCAAAATCCAGGGGCAACTGCCGCCCGGCCAGGGACTCTTTCTTCTTTAGCCCGGCCAACAACCGGGCGCGGATCTTCTCTTCGTTATCCAGTTTTTCCAGGAAACTCCCCCGGCAGGTAATAAAGAACCGGGCCCTTTTCATGACCACCCCGAGTTTGGCCAATTCCGAAAAGCCCAGCGTTCCCCAGCGGCGGGCGGAGATGATCTTCCGGGCCGACTGCTCCCCTATCCCCGGCACCCGCAGTAACATACGGTATGAAGCCCTATTGACCTCCACCGGAAAGAATTCCAGGTTGCGTAAGGCCCAAACGGTCTTTGGGTCCAGGTCTTCATCGAGAAACGGCGTCTTCGTCTCCAGGAGCTCGTCCGCGCGAAAGCCGTAAAACCGCAGCAACCAGTCGGCCTGGTAAAGACGGTGTTCCCGCCGGAGCGGCGGCGCCTTAACCGCCGGTAATAAAGGGCTTGTGGCCACGGGGATAAAGGCGGAATAATAAACCCTTTTCAGCCCCATTTTTTTGTATAACCCCTCGGCAAGCTTGAGAATTTGCAGGTCCGATTCGGGGGTGGCCCCCACAATCAACTGGGTGCTTTGCCCGGCCGGGGAAAAAGCCTTTGCCCATTTAAACTTCTTTTTCTCTTCCTGGTTCGCAATAATCTGCTCATTTATATAGGTCATGGGCTGCAATATCGCTTCCCGGTCCTTCCCCGGGGCCAAGAGTTTTAAACTCCGTTCCGAAGGCAGTTCGATATTGACGCTTAACCGGTCGGCATAAAAGCCGGCTTCCCGTACCAGCAGCGGGTCAGCCCCGGGAATAACTTTCAAATGGATATACCCGTTAAAGTTATCCTTCTGGCGCAGGTCTTTTACGGTCCTGATCAGTAACTCCATGGTGTAGTCGGCCGTCTTCAACACCCCGGAACTTAAGAACAGGCCTTCAATGTAATTGCGCCGGTAAAATTTGATCGTTAACTCCCTTACCTCCTCCGGGGTAAAAGCGGCCCGCGGCAGGTCATTGCTCCGCCGGTTGATGCAGTAGGCGCAGTTATGAACGCAATAATTGGTATAAAGGATCTTCAAGAGCGAAATGCACCGCCCGTCCGCAGACCAGCTGTGACAGATCCCCATCGCCGCCCGGGCAGCGTTCCCCAACCCGCCGGGGGTGTTTCTCCGCTTGCTGCCCGATGAGGCGCAGGAAACATCGTACTTGGCGGCGGAAGCCAGGATATGCAGTTTCTCCCGCAGATCCATTTCCTCGCCTCCAAACATATGTTCCCCTTTATTATAGCACAAACGTTTGTTCGGGACAAATAAAAAAACACGGATATTTCCGTGTTTTTT
>JAAYGG010000083.1 GCA_012727895.1 Bacillota bacterium | reverse complement strand
TTGATCCCTATTTCCGGATCGTTCCAGATAATCCCTTCCTCATCTTCCGGATAGTAGTATTCCGTACATTTATAAAGAACCTCCGCCACCCCGGAGAGGACAAGAAAACCATGGGCAAAGCCTCCGGGGATATATAACTGCCGCTTGTTTTCACTGGAAAGGACGACCCCATACCATCTTTTGTAGGTAGGCGAACCGGCGCGCAGATCCACGGCGACGTCAAAGATTTCGCCGGCAACGGCCCGCACCAGTTTCCCCTGGGGGTGCTGCACCTGAAAATGCAGCCCCCGGAGGACGCCTTTTTTTGACCGGGAATGGTTATCCTGGACAAAGGGGGCATCCAGCCCGGCGGCTTGAAAATCCCGGTAATTATAGGCTTCAAAGAAAAAACCCCGCTCGTCGCTGTAGACCTTTGGTTCGATCAGGAGAAGGCCGGGAATGGCCAAGGTACGAAAACGGAAAAAACCCATGGCCCTACCTCTCCTCATAGACCCGGCGGTAATACTCCTGGTATTCCCCGGCGGTCACCCGCGCCAGCCAGTCCCTGTTCTCCAGGTACCAGCGGATTGTGCGGACAATCCCTTCGGCAAACGGGGTCTCCGGCCGCCAGCCAAGCTCGTTGCAGATTTTTGCCGGGTCAATCCCGTAGCGGAAATCATGGCCTTTCCGGTCCGGGACAAAAGCGATCAGGTCCTCGGTGATCCCGGGATCCACATGCTCCCGGAGATAGCCGATGATTGTTTTTACCACCACGAGGTTGGTCCGTTCATTATGCCCGCCGATATTATATACCTCACCGGGTTTCCCCTTATGCAGGATCAAATCCAGGGCTTTGCAGTGGTCTTCCACATAGAGCCAGTCCCGGATCTGCCGGCCATCCCCGTAGACCGGCAGTTTCTTCCGGTGCAAGGCATTATTGATCACCAGGGGGATCAGTTTCTCCGGGAATTGGTATGGGCCGTAGTTATTGGTGCACCTGGAGATGATTACCGGCAGCCCGTAGGTATCATGGTAGGCTTTGACGAGCAGATCCGCCCCTGCCTTGCTGGCGGCATAAGGAGTATGCGGGTCGAGGGGTGTTGTCTCCGTGAAAAAGCCGGTTTCGCCCAGGGATCCATAGACCTCATCGGTGGAGATCTGCAGGAATCTCTTTTCTTCCCAGGCCCCTTCCCAGCGGGTTAAAGCCGCGTTTAAGAGGTTCGCTGTCCCCACGATATTGGTACGGACAAAAAGCGCAGGCATGAGGATACTGCGGTCGACGTGGCTCTCGGCGGCAAAATTTACCACCCAGTCAATCTCTTCCCCGGCAAAAACCTTGCCCACCACGGCGCTGTCGGCAATATCACCACGGATAAAGCGATAATTCTCCCGTTTTTCAATGGCTTTTAGGTTCTCAAGGTTCCCCGCATAGGTCAGTTTATCCAAATTCAGCAGGCGGTAGGAAGGGTATTTCTCCGCCAGGTAAAGAAGGAAATTGCTCCCAATAAAACCTGCGCCGCCGGTTACCAGAACCGTTTTCATCCTCCCACCCCGATTTCCCCCGGCGGCCCCGGCTCTTCTATTGATAGACGCGCTTTCCGGTCTCCTCTACTTGCAGGTACTCAGCGAGGGCTTCCTCCCAATGGCGGAATTTAAAGAGCCCGCTCACTTCGAGCATGTGGTTTTCCAACACCGCATAGCGCGGACGGGGGGCCGGCCGGGCCAGTTCCCGGCTGGTTACCGGTTTCACCCTACATTCTATGCCGGTTAAGGCCAGAATTCTCCGGGCAAAACTATACCAACTGGACTCACCTTCATTGGTCGCGTGGTAGGTCCCGTAACTCTCGGTTTGGATCAGGCGCAGGATACACTGGGCCAAATCTGCCGCGCTGGTGGGGGTCCCGAACTGGTCGGCCACCACGGAAATCTCCTCTTTCTCCCGGCTCAAGGCAATTATCTTCCGGACAAAATTCCGCCCCTCCCCAAAGAGCCAGGCGGTGCGGAGAATAAAATGGCGGGGGTTGGTCTCCCGGACCAGCCGCTCCCCCCAGGCTTTACTCCGGCCGTAGGCATTGACGGGGTTGACCGGGTGGTATTCCCGCCGGGGTATGGTCTCTTCCCCGTCAAACACATAATCCGTGGAGATCTGGAGGATCTTGGCGCCCACCTGAAAGGCGGCGGCGGAAAGGTCCCTCGCTCCCAGGGCGTTAACGCGGAAGGCCTCTTTTTCCTCTGCTTCCGCCCGGTCCACATCGGTGTAGCCGGCACAGTTTATGACCACATCCGGTTGCCACTCCCGGACAGTGGCGAAGACCTGCGCCCGGTTGGTAATATCCCATTCCGGCAGGTCCACCGGGAGCAAAAGATGGGTCCCGGCCAACGAACCACCTTGACCAATCTGCGCCATAAGCGCCCTTCCCAGTTGCCCCCCGGCGCCGGTAAGCAAAATTTTCACCCCGGTCATCCTCTTCCGCCAACTATTGGTATCCTGCCCGTTCCCGGCAATCTCCCCCTTTATCCGGTATGATCACCCCTGCGCAATTATTCCCATTAAGCCCGGTGGTTTTTTCTGGATTCCCCAGACTTTGGGTATGGTGGATTAACAAAACTACAGGTTCAAGTATTTCCTAATTATTCCGGCAATTCGTTCCGCCCCGCCCGGGGTTCCCATCCGTTCCCGGCCGGCCCGGACCACTGCCTCCCGGCGTTTTTCATCGGTTAAAACCGCATAAAGCTCGGCCGCGACCCGGTTTGGCTCCCTTTCCGTAAACGCCACCGCCTCCCCGAGCAGCCGTTTTTGCATCCGGGCAAAATCCGTAGTGAACTGGGGCCCGCGCCCGGGGAAGGTGACCACCGGTTTCCCGAGGCCGGCAGCTTGCTCATTGGCTGTTCCCGCCAGACCGACCACCCCGTCGCAGGCGGCCAGAATATCGGCAAACCGCCCTTTGACAACGGTCATCCGCAGCCCGCCGCTTTGGCCCCCACTTGCCGGGCGCCCGCCCTCATACTGCAAGGAACCGCAAACACCCGCCTCCGCTTCGCCGGCGGCCGGCAGCCGCGCCAACCAGCCCAGGGGTGCAAGGTGTTTCGCCACTTCCGCAAAGTCAAGCCCGCCGGAGAGGGCCACCCAAAAACCGGCGGTCCGCCGCTCCCCTTTCCTGCCGAGCAGCTCCTGGAAGGCCACGGCCACCGCCGCCAGGTCCTCCATGTTTATATAGGCTTCCTGCCGGCTTCCGGGGAGGAAGGCGACAATCCATTCCCCTTCCTTCCGGGGTGGAAAACCAGGATCCGTAAAACGCAAGGCATCCATCATCAAATTCCCGGCATACTCCGCTGGCAACCCCTGCCCGGCCAGGGCGGCTGCGGTTAGGGCATCACGGGGGAAAACCTTTGCGGCGAAACGCCGCATTAACCGGACTTCCACCGGTTTATGGGCCCTGATATAATCAGACTTGGCAGTCGGCAAAAAAAATACCGGCGCCCGCAGGCAGGTCCCGGCAAGGACCAGGGGGTACATATCCCCCAAACAGACCACCAGATCGAACCGGTCCCGGTTCGCCCGGAGCGCCCGTACCTGTTTCCTGGTAAAACCGAGAATACCGCTCCGCAGGTCAAGGAAGAGGTTTTTCAGGCTGTTACGAAGAAAACCACCGCTGGGGAAGTCCCTCCCCGGCATGACCAGGGGTATTCCCAGGGCGGTGTAGGCCCTGCCTTTCCCGACCAAAGGAAAGGCGGCCAGCTCAAGGCCGGGAATATCGCGGAGCCTTTCCGCCAGCGTCGCCCCGAGCAGATCTTCGCCGTGCCCGTTACTGATTAATAAAACCCTTTTCCCGGTTCTCTCTTCAGCCACCAATATCTCCTCTTTTCCTGGTATCCTTCAACCAGCGGTTATACAGCCTGCTGTATAACCCGTCTTCTGCCAGCAACTCGTTGTGGGAGCCTTCTTCGACGATCCGGCCCTGATCCAAAACGACAATCCTATCGGCAAACTGGATGGTGGAGAGCCGGTGGGCGATGATAAAAGCGGTCCGCCCCTTCATCAACCGTTCCAGGGCCTCCTGGACCAGTTGTTCCGATTTCACATCCAAAGCAGAGGTTGCTTCATCAAGAATGAGAATGGACGGGTTCCGTAACAGGGCGCGGGCCACGGCGATCCGCTGCCGCTCCCCGCCGGAGACCGTCAGCCCCCGTTCGCCGAGGACCGTGTCGTAGCCGTCGGGGAATTTCATGATGAACTCATGGGCATTGGCCGCCTTCGCCGCGGCGACAATCTCCTCGTCGGTGGCGCCGACCCGCCCATAGGAGATATTCTCTTTGATACTCACCCCGAAGAGGATTGGGTCCTGGGGGACAAGGCCGATCTGTTCGCGCAACGAAGAGAGCCGGATTTTCCGGATATCATGGCCGTCGATAAAGATTGAGCCGGCGAGCGGGTCATAAAAACGGGGGATCAGATTAACCAGGCTCGTCTTTCCCGCCCCGCTCGGCCCGACTAAGGCGACGATCTCACCGGGCTGGACATGCAAGTTGATGTCGGATAAAACCACCTCGCCCTTGGGATAAGCAAAGGAGACCCCGGAAAAAACCACCTCGCCCCTGATTTTCGGGAGTACCACAGCATCGGGGGCCTCTCTAATCTCCGGCTCCTGATCGAGGATCTCAAAGACCCGGTCGGCAGCGGCAAAAGACTGCTGGAAAAGGCTGAATTGCTGCGTCATTCTGTTGATTGGCGAAGTGGTCATGGCGATATAACCAAAGAAGGCGATTAGCTCCCCTACGGTCAGCTTCCCCAGGATAACTTCCCTTCCCCCGTACCAGAGCACCACAACAATGGCCAAGAGGAAAAAGAACTCCACCAGCGGGGTGAGCAAGGCCGAGGCCTTGACCGAGCGGAGATTGGCCTGGAAATTGGCTTCATTTTTCTGCCGGAACCGGTCTTCTTCCTGTTCTTCCATGGTAAAGGCCTTGATAATCCGGATCCCGGCAAGCGTTTCCTGGAGAATGGCGGCCAAGTCTGCCGTTTTTTCCTGGGCCAGGCGGCTCATTGTTCTGATCAGCCTCCCGACCCGTGACGCCACCAGAACCGCCAGGGGAAAAACGATAAAAGCCAGGAAGGCCAGGCGCCAATGGAGGTAAAAAGTGATGACCACAATCCCGACCAACTCGGCACTGTAAAAGACGGTTTGAAACAAACCCACCGAAAGGCTGCTTTGGATGAGGGTGATATCATTGATCACCCGGGAGACCATCTCCCCGGTCCGCCGCGTTTCATGGAAGCCGATGGACATGTTCTGCAAGTGCTGGAAAAGCTTGAAACGGAGATCGGCCACGATCCGTTGTCCGACATACTGGAGGGAGTAGTTCTGGAGAAAAGTAAAAAACTGTTTACTGACAATAATAACCAAGGCCACCAGGACCGCCAGGTTCAACAGGGCCTGGCTTTTCCTTATCGTCAGTACCTGGTCGAAGATGCCCACCCCGACAATATAGGGGTAGGAGAGGTTGATCAATGTGACGGCAAGCATGGCCGCGACGCCCACGGCCAACCGTTTCCAGTAGGGTTTTAAATAAGCAAGAAGCCGTACTCCGGAGGATGCTTTTTTAGTGCTTTTTTTCATCAAAGATTACCTTTCATTATGGAATGGAATCCGGACCGGGCTGTTTTTCGGGAGCTAAATCGCAATTACACCCGGGTGGACGTACCCGAAGACCCGTCAAAGTTCAGACCAAAATTATATACCTTTATCAGCGAACTGTCAATATTGCCGGGCTTTCAAGGTGGAAATGATTGCCTCCCGGATCAGCTTGGCTGCGGCCAGGCTGGTAATGCCCGCCGGATCATAGGCGGGCGCCACTTCCACCAAGTCCAGCCCGACCACCCGTAATTCGGAAAGGAGCAGTACGGCGGAGAGGACCTCCCGGAAGTCCGGGCCGCCCGGTTCCGGGGCCCCGGTTCCCGGCGCAAAGGCCGGGTCCAGGACGTCGATATCAAGGGTGAAGTAGACGGGTTTTCTTTTGAGTTCCGGCAAAACCCGGTGTAAGGGCTCCAAAACCTGCTCCGGGAAGATTTTGGCGTGCTCCCGGCCATACAAAAAATCTTCCCGGGGCCCGGAACGGACGCCAAACTGGTAGAGGGACCCCGGCTGCAAGCAGCGGTTCATCAGGTAAGAGGCGGAGGCATGGGAGAGTTCTTCCCCCAAATAGGCCGGGCGCAGGTCGGTATGGGCGTCCAGGCAAACCACGACAAGATCGGGAAATACCTCCGTTGCCGCCCGGACCGTCACGTAGCTGAGCAGGTGTTCGCCGCCAAGGAAGAAAGGGACCTTCCCGGCGCGGAAAATCACCCGCGCCGCCTCTTCGATCACTGCCAGAGCCCGGGAAACATTCCCCGGCGGCAGCAGCAGGTCGCCCAGGTCGGCAAAGCTCATCTCCCTGAGGTCTGCATCCTGGTAATAACTATACTCTTCCAGGCTCTCCGAGACTGCACGTACTGCCTCCGGGCCAAAACGGGTGCCAGGCCGGAAGGAGGTGGTATGATCCAGGGGCACGCCAAGCAGGACCAGTTCGGCCCGGTCCTCGTCACCCGCAGCTAAAAACGGGGTCTTTTTGCTCCTTTTAATCTCCGTAAGCAATTCCCTATTCCTCCAATTGTTTTATCCTTCTGCAGCCGGAAGGGTTTCTCCTTCCCCCAGCCGCCGCAACAAACAATAATCCGGGAGAAACGGGTTAAACTAGCAAAGGGAATAAAATAAAAGAAGAACCCCCCCTGAAGAAAGGACTGCCCGCCCATGTCGGCTCTAGAAGAGAAACAATTCAGCATCATCCTTTTCAGCGGGGATATGGACAAGGCGATGGCCGCCTTCACCCTGGCCTGCGCTGCCGCCGGCCAGGGTTACCGGGTCCATATGTTCTTTACTTTCTGGGGTGCGGCCCTCCTCCGGCGCAGCCGTAACGGTGGCAACAGCCTGCTGGAAAGGGCCTTTAAAACGCTGCTCCCGGTAGGGCCGACCAAACCACGCCTCTCCCGGATGAACTTTGCCGGCCTAGGCAGTCTCCTCTTCCGCCGCCTCCTGGCACAGCGCCGGGCCCAGACCCTCAAGGACCTTATGGCGCTGGCCATGGAGCGGGGGGTCAATTTCATCGCCTGTGAGGCCTCCCTGAAAATCCTCGGGCTCCGGCCGGAAGAATTGCTCGCCTACGAACACCTGCAAACCGGGAACGCCGAAGATTTTCTAAGCGCCGCGGAAAACTCCCGCCTGCAGCTTTTCATCTAGCCTATGGCTTGCCATAGGCTAACCCACGGCCACCTGGGGCAACCCGCGGCACATATGGTCAGAAGGTTCAGCCCAGCCACTCCCGGATAAACGGGGGCAGGGCAAGAGCCGCCCGGTGAACCTCCGGCGTGTAATATTTGGTCTCCAGGGCCAAAAACCGCTCGTCGGGCACGGCCACCGGATCCGGACCCTTCGAGGCCAGGGTATAGCTCCAAAGGCCGCTGGGATAGGTCGGAACCGGACCCAAATACAAGCGGACCAGGGGGAAGACCTCCTGCAGGGTACGGTGGATCTTTTGCACCAATTCCTTATTATTCACCGGCGATTCGGTCTGGGCTACCATTAACCCCCCGTCTTTCAAGGCTTTGTAGACGTCCTGGTAAAACTCTTTGGTGAAAAGGCCCACTCCCGGCCCGATCGGATCCGTGGAGTCCACAATCACCACATCGAATTCGTTCCGGTGTTTCCGGACATAGAGGATGGCGTCGGTGATCTCAATCTCCACCCGCGGGTCGGAAAGGCCCACCGCTAAAGCGGGGAAGTATTTACGGGCAGCGTTAACCACGCCCTCGTCAATCTCCGCCAGGACCACCCGGGAGACAGTCGGGTGTTTCAGTACCTCCCGGACCGTGCCGCCGTCACCGCCTCCCACCACCAATACCTGTTCCGGGCGGGGATGGGCATGCAGGGGGACATGGGTGATCATCTCATGGTAGAAGAACTCATCCTTTTCGGTGGTCATGATGATCCCGTCCAGGACTAGCATCCGCCCGTACTCCACCGTATCCAGGACCGCCAGGTCCTGGTATTTGGTTTTCTCCCGGTGCAGGGTGCTCCTGACCAGGCAGGAAATGGCAAGGCCGGGCGTTTGCTTCTCCGTAAACCATAAGTCCACTGCAATCACCTCTTCTTATTTTCTTAATACCAAAGGGCAACGCCGGCAAAGACAGCGCCAATTTTCTCCACTTTCCACTGGATCCCCTTGATCATGGTTTTTTCCAACTTAATCCCCCGTTGCCGGAAGGCGTTCTCCAGCATAAACTGGATCTTTTCTTCCGCCTCTTTCTGTTCGCAACATCCGGAATACTCCATGATTACGCCAAAAGAATTGGTGGAAAAACCGATCCCCACCGCTGCGGCGATCACTTCCCCCGGCCGGTCGCTGGCGCAGGAACCATAGGCTGTGGGTGTCAACGAACCTGGGGGAATATCCAGTTTTTCAACGTATTCCGCCTCAGGAGGAAGGATGCTGCTGACTTTCACCAAGTTCAAGTTGCCAATCCCGGCTGCCAGCAGTGCATTGTCAAAGGCGTTGAGCTTTGTACCTCCTTCCGCGGCACCTGCCAGCAGGGTGAATTTTCGGGGTGTAGGTAGCGAAGGTAACATCCGTTTCATCCTCCTTGTTCAGTCGCACGCGCGCTGAGCGCTAATAATAAAGTTGTCATATCCAGATGATTATACCAAAAGACACCGGAAAAATAAATCTTTTTTTCTTTAAAAGATTCCTGCTGGATTCAGCTTTTACCGGTAATTTACCTATTCGCTGCGAAAACCATGACGAGATCCTTGACCGGAATGGAAAATATGGGTTACAATCAAAAATATGGGCCAGAATAATAAGGAAAAGGGGGAGAGCACAATAAACATAAGCACAACAAACATAGGAGATAAAAACCTCTCGGACTTTCTTGAACTTCCGGACCGGGATATCCTGGCCAAGACCCGCCCGTTCTATGAATTCACAGAAACCCTGTTCTCCCAGGGATTTCACCACTGGCACCGGATCCTCACCAGCCCCTCGGAGCGCCGGGTGAAGATTCTGGACCGCTACACCAATACCGAACGGGAAATGGTAATGATGGCCTCCAACAACTATCTCGGCCTGACCACCCACCCGCGGGTGAAGGAGGCGGCCCGCCGCGCGCTGGAGAAATTCGGCATCGGTGCAGGCAGCGTCCCTTTGCTCGGCGGTACCCTCGATCTCCACAGGGAGTTGGAGCAGAAACTGGCGGAGATGAAAGGGTGCGAAGACGCGATCATCTTTACCTCCGGTTATTCCTCCAATGTCGGGTGCGTCTCCGCCCTGGTGCGCAAGGGCGATGTGGCCATCAACGACCGGCTTAACCACGCCAGCCTCATCGACGGCTGCCGGCTTTCCGGGGGAACCCTGCGTGCCTTTTGCCACAACGACATGGAAAGCCTGGAAAAAGTCCTGGCCAGTTGTGACCGGGAGTTCCAGGGCAAGCTGATCATTGTCGACGGGGTCTTCAGCATGGACGGGGATATTTCGCCTCTCCCGGAAATCAAAAAACTGGCGGATAAATACGGCGCCAAAATCATGATTGACGAGGCCCATGCCACGGGGGTCATCGGCGAGAACGGGCGCGGCACCCCCGAGCATTTCCAGATGGAAGGCCAGATCGATGTGGTCGCCGGGACGCTCAGTAAAGCCCTGGCCGGGGTGGGCGGTTTTGTTGCCTCTTCCCGTGAAGTCGTAAATTACCTGCGTTTTTATGCCCGGTCCTATATGTTCTCCACCGCTTTACCCCCGGCGGTTACCGGCGGGCTAATCGCCGCCCTCGACGTGATCCAGACCGAACCGGAACTCCGCCGGAAACTCTGGCAGAATATCGATTATATGATCGGCAACCTGAAAAAAATGGGTTTCAATTTGGGCAACGCCCAGACCGCCATCATCCCCATTATCATCGGGGACGAAAAAACCCTCAAACTCATGAGCAAGGAGATCCACGAAGCGGGGATCTTCGTCAATTCCGTTTACTACCCGGCGGTTCCAAAGAAACTCTGCCGCCTGCGACTCTCGCTGATGGCCACCCACACCCAGGAAGACCTCGACGACACCCTGGCTGTTTTAGAGAGAGTAGGCAGGAAATACGGGTTGATTTAGTCGCTTGCCTCTTGTCCCCTTTTTTATAGCTATTTTATAGCTTTCCTTCCCTCTTGGCAAGGCAACCCGCGGACCAACGGAGAAAATAAAGGGCAACCCCGCTTTGGGGCTGCCCTCCAAATTACCGTTGGACTAAAGATACGGCCTAGTATTGCTGGTCCAGATTGGATAGGTTAAGGTTCGGATTGGGCTGGGTTTGCTGCTGGTTCTGCCCGGCCAACCCGGCCCGGAACCCGGCCTGTACATTCTGGGCCGTCTGCTGGGCCAAGGTCCGTTCGGCGGCTTCAATCATCCTTTTCACCATATGCCCGCCGATGGCCCCGCAGTCCCGGGCGGTCATGTAACCCCAGTAGTCCCCTTGAATCGGCGAAGTATCAATATTCAGTTCCCTGGAGATCTCGTACTTCATCTGGTCGAGAGCCTTTTTGGCCTGGGCATAGACAAGGGTATTCCTCTTCTGACCGGCTGCCATTATTTGACCCCCCTTTCTCTGTGGTCTACCCTTAATTTGTCCAGCTAAAGGGGGGGATAATCCGTTGAATCCCTGGAAACTCCGGAGCAGACTACCGTTTGTTCCATTGAGGCTTCCTGGTAACCCCAATGATAAAACCGCATAAGATAATACCTACGGGAAAACGCACGCAGGCAGGGGAGGAAAAGATGCCGGCCAACGTCAGGCTCTTGCGTTCTGAATTCTTAGGCCTTGATGAAGAAGTCCCCCTTAAAGACGGGCGCCGGCGGGTCTATGTAAATTTTGATAATGCCGCCACTACTCCACCGCTAAAGGCGGTCGTTGCCGCGATCAACTCTTTTCTTCCTTGGTATTCCAGTGTTCACCGGGGTTTTGGTTACAAATCCCAACTTTCCACCGGTGTCTATAACCGCGCCCGTGAGTATATTACCCGTTTTTTTGGGGCCGATCCAGGGAAGAATTTAACAATTTTTGTTAAGAATGCCACCGAGGCCCTGAACAAGCTCTCCTACCGTTTAAGCACCCGGGAGGACCAGGTAATTTTGGCCTCCCGCATGGAACACCATTCCAACGACCTTCCCTGGCGGCTGAAACGAAAAACCCTCTTTGCCGGATTGACCCCCGATGGCCGGCTGGACCTGGGCGACCTGGAAGAGAAATTAAAAAAGAACCGGGTGGCCCTGGTCACGCTCTGCGGCGCCTCCAATGTCACCGGGATCATTAACCCCCTGCAGACCATCGCGGAGATGGCCCACTATTACGGCGCCGCCTTCCTGGTCGATGCGGCGCAGCTTGTACCCCACCGGCCACTGCACTTGGGTTCCGGTGAGGTCCCGGATTTTCTCGCCTTTTCCGGCCATAAATTATACGCCCCTTTCGGCGCCGGTGTCCTCCTGGGTCCGGTAGAAGCCTTCAGCAAGGGTATTCCCGAGATGATCGGTGGCGGGACGGTAACGGCCGTCTCCAAAACCCGGGTTCTTTTTGCCCCGCCGCCAGAGCGGGAAGAGGCGGGGACGCCCAATTTAATCGGTGCTTTCGCCGTGGCCAGGGCCTTAAAATGGCTCGACGACCATGATTTCCCGGCCCTGGCCGCCTATGAAGAAGAGTTGACAAAATATGCTTATCAACGCCTGGCCACTGTGCCGGGGATCCGCCTTTACGGCCCCCCGCCCACGCTCACGCCCAGGGTGGGGGTGATCGCCTTTAACTTGGAAGGAATACCCCATGGCCTCGTCGCCGCCGCCCTGGCCTATGAGGCGGGCGTCGGCGTCCGTCACGGCTGTTTTTGCGCCCGGCCTTATGTCCACCACCTGTTGCGCCTCTCCCCGGGAGCGGTCGCCGCCTACGAGGAGCGGATCGCCGCCGGGAAGAAAGAGGATCTTCCAGGTATGGTCCGGGTCAGTTTTGGTTTCTACAATACCAGGGAAGAAGTGGACCGGCTGGTTGCCGCCTTGTTCTTTCTCCGGGAAGAGGAGGGGAAGATCAAAAAGAGTTACCGTTTAAATCCGGTAACCGGGGAATACCTGCCTCCGGGCGGGGATTACCAGGCCCGGCTTGACCGGCACCTGGAGAGTTTTTTCCTCTAAGCGCAGGCGGGCGGGTTCAGGTGGGCGGGGCCTGCCGCACCCGGGCCCGTTTCTCCCCGGCCAAAACCCGCCGCCATTTAATAATGTAATCAAGGGCCGAGTATATAGTGAAGAAGACCGCCGCCCCCAGAAGGATTGTGGCCCCCGGCCAGTCCAGGATGAGCCAGAGGACCGCCGGGATCTGGGTAACTGTTTTCACCTTCCCCCAAATGCTGGCAGCCACAGAGATTCCACGCCTGGAGGCGAAAACCCGCAAGATCGTGATTAAGACCTCGCGGCCCAGGATCAACAAGACCACCCAGCCGCTGACTTTATCCAAATGCCAAAGGCTGATTAAAGCGGCGCCAATTAAAATCTTGTCCGCCAGGGGATCAAGGAATTTCCCGAACGTTGTGACCTCCCGGCGTGTGCGGGCAAAATACCCGTCCAGACCGTCGGTGAGGCAGGCCAGGATAAAAACGCCGGCGGCGAAGTACTGCTTATACGGGATTGACAAAAAAAGAAAACCGACTGTAACCGGTGTTAAGAGAATCCTTAACCACGTAAAGAAGTTTGCTAAGTTCATTTCATCACCCGGCTAAAGATATTTGCTCCCAGGACTACTTCGACACTCCGCCCGGGTTCTCCTCTCCTTTCCTTTTAATTTCTTTTCCGGCCACTTTTCCGCCTTTAGTCCTCAGCTTTTTCCGCCGCCGGTACACGCCCATATACCTCGTAGGCTTCCGCGCCGGTCACCTCAACGGTGAGAAAATCCCCGGGTTTAATCGCACGTGCGCGCGCAAGTAAACCGGACGGGGCTATACGCACCAGGCCGTCAATCTCCGGCGCCTCCCGGTAGGAACGGCCCACCCACCCGTCGCTCGTCTCCTTTTCCACCAGGACCTTAAGGCGCTTTCCGAGGAGGGCCCGGTTCTTTTCAGCCGAAATTGCTTCCTGTTTCGCCAGGAGCTCCTGCCGGCGCCTTTCCCGTACTGCCGTGGGCACCTGGGGTTTCATGGCGGCCGCCGGGGTCCCCTCCTCCCGGTAGTAGGAAAAAGCCCCCACCCAGTCAAAGCGGGCCACATCCAAAAAACTGAGCAGCCCGGCAAAATCCTCTTCCGTCTCCCCGGGGTATCCCAAAATGAAAGTGGTGCGCAGGGCCATTTCTGGCACAGTCTCCCGGATCCGCTCAAGCAAACGGAAGATGCCCTCGGGGGTGGAACGCCGGCCCATGGCCTTCAGGACCTTCCCGCTTATATGCTGGAGCGGCAGATCCAGGTAGGGACAGAGGTGTTCTCTCCCGCGAAAAACGGCCAGTAATTCATCGGAAACCCGGTCGGGATAGGCGTACAAAACCCGGATCCAGAAATCGCCGTCAATCCGGTCCAGCCTGGAGAGGAGTTGCGGGAGGGTGGACCGGCCCTCCCGGTCAATACCGTAGGCGGTGGTATCTTGCGCCACCAGGATCACCTCTTTTACCCCGCCCTCGACAAGTTCCCGCACTTCCCTTTCGATCTCCTCCGGCGGCCGGCTGCGGTAAGGCCCGCGGATCCTGGGGATGACGCAATACCGGCAACGGTTCTCACAGCCCTCGGCGATCTTCACATACGCCATGTAGGGCGCGGTGGAAAGGATCCGTTCCAATCCGGGTTCCGGCAGCCACCCTGGGCCTTCCTGGTGGAAAAAGCCGGGGTTTTTCCCCTCTTCCCGGTCGCGGTCAAGGGCGGCGGCGACCAGTTCCGGCAGGCGCGAATAACCGCCGGTCCCCAACCAGAGATCCACCTCCGGCAGGAGGCTTGGCAGTTGCTCGCCGTACCGCTGGGGCAGGCACCCCAGGACCACAAGGAGGCGGCAGTTTTTCTTTTTATAGCGGGCATACTCCACGATCCGGTCGAGGGATTCCTCGGTGGCCGGCTGGATAAAACAGCAAGTATTAATAGCCAGTATATCCGCTTCTTCCGGCCGGGTTGTATACCCATAACCCGCCGCTTTCATCAGCCCGATTAAAAACTCCGTATCCACCCGGTTCTTAGGGCAGCCCAACGCAACCCAGCCAATTTTCAGCATGGTCTTCACCTCCTGCGGCCTCTAGTACGCCTAATCCCGGTTAATGGGTAAACCTGCAAGCTCCTGCGGGGAAGCGGGCGGGTAAAGATGCCGGTAGCAGTAGTAAATACGAAGAACCCTTGTCACGTACTGCCGGGTCTCCGGATAGGGGATATTGTGCAGATCGCCATAACTCCCCTGCCACCTGCCGGAATCCAGCCATTGCTTGACCTTGGGCCAGCCGGCGTTATAGGCGGCCAGCGCCAAAACGGTCTCGCCCTCAAAGATCTGGTGGAGATAGGCCAGGTACCAGATGCCCAGTTCCAAATTTTTCCTCGGTTCAAAGAGATGATCCCGGGAAAAATCCATCCCCTGCTGCCTGGCAACCCACTCCCCGGTTTCCGGCAGTAACTGCATCAACCCGGCCGCCCCTTTTCTCGAGACCGCCAAGTGGTTGAATTTGCTTTCCACATAAATCAAGGCCGCCACCAGCCGTGGATCAACCCCGGTATTTCCCGCTTTTTCCTCAATGATCTCCCGGTAAGGGAAGGGGAAAAAAAAGCGCCCCAGATCTTTGTAGGTAAAAAAGAGGGCCAGCAAAAGCAGGATCATCAGGGTTCTTCTTGCCAACCGGCGGCTGAGCAATAAACAGAACATCTTCGCCCCCCAATATCTCAGGTTCTATGGACAAACCGCATATGCCAAGAATCATTTTATGCTTTCCCGTGCGGAATATTCGGAAAGTCACGCCCTGCCGGTATTGGGTTTTTTTATCCTTTCCTCCCACAGCTTTTTGACGGTTGCCGTCAGTTCCGCCAGGGAGCCGGTGTTTTCAATCACCACCGCAGCCCGGGCGGCTTTTTCCTCCGGCGGCAACTGGGCTGCTATCCTGCCCTCCGCCTCCTCCCGGGTAAGCTTGTCCCGGTTCATAATCCGCGCCACCTGCAGTTCCCTGGGGACGGTGACGACCCACACCTCGTCCACCAGCCCCTCCATTTCCATCTCAAAAAGCAAGGGATGGTCAAGGACCAGGTCCCGGCCGGCTCTCCGCGCGGCCCGGACAAGGGCGGCCACCTCTTTTTTGAGCAAGGGGTGGACCAGCGCCTCCAGCTTCCGCCGGTGGGCAGGGGAGGAAAAAACCAGCCGGCCCAGGCGTTTCCGGTCAATCCCCTCCTCCTGCCGGTATTCCTCGCCAAAAGTGGCAACAATTTTCTCAAAAACCGGGCTGCCGGGGAGGAGGAACTTATGGGCGACCCGGTCGACATCCAGCCGTTCCATCCCCAGTTGGCTCAAGATCGAAACCACCGTTGTCTTTCCGGCGCCGCTGCCGCCAGTCACCCCGATAACCAGGGCCATCTCCTCCTTTTCCGCGGTTAAAAACCGGTCAACCCCAAAAAAATCAATAATAAACCGGGCAGGTAGTTTATCCAGGGCAACAAGAGGTTTTTTGCCCAGATCCGGCCCAGGGCCCACCCGGCACTGAGAAAGAGAAATTTACCGAGCCCCACCAGGAGGGGGGTGTAAAAGGGCCATTCCCTGAGGGCGCCCGCACCGGCGCCCGCCCCAAAGGCATCGGTGGCCAGGGCCAGGCCAAGCAGTAATGCCTCCCCCGCGCTGATCCTCCCGGAACGGTCCAAATCGGCCGAAGCCGGCCGGCGTATGATCAAAATGACAATACCCAGGCTTTTCAAGGGTAAAGAGGCCAATTGGAGATTCTCACCGTCCGGATCGGCGTTGTTCTTCCCGGCCAGCCAGCCCTGGAAGAAGAGCCAGATCCCGGCAAGGACCAGGATAATCCGGCCCAGGGCGACGGCGACCCCCGGCGGGAAAAGCCAGTGCAGGCTGCCGCCGAAGAAAAAGGCCAGTGTCACCGTGATGGCGGAGACCAGCGCCACCAAGAGCCGGGCCTGCCAGGGGATGATTGTTCCTTTAAGGCCGTAGGTCACACCGACCCCCAGGCCGTCCAGGCTGATCGCTGTCGCCAGCAGCAGCAGAAAGAAGAAGTTCATCCATGTCCCTCCTGTCCCCGGTCTACTTGATTATATTACTACCGCCGGTTTCAGGAGGTGACAGAGACTACCCGGTTACAACTACTCCGGAGTTGTTGCCCCCGGTGGCGCCTACCCCGGGAGGCGACTACTCCGGAAGGGATCTGCCCTTCAAGAGGCGCCATTACTGCTGGCAAATACGGCAATAATGGGTACCGCGGCCGGCCACCCGTTTGTATGCGACCGGCTCCCCGCAGGCCGGGCAAGGCTGGTCCCGCCGCCCGTAAACCCGCAAATAATCCTGGTGGGTTCCAGGTTCCCCCTTGCCGTCCACATAATCGCGGCGGCTTGTCCCCCGGTGGGATAAGCCCTCCTCCAAAACCTGGCAAATGGCGGTATAAAGCTTTTCCCACTCTTCCGGGGTAATCCGGTTCACCGGGCGGGACGGGTCAATTCCCGCCAGGAATAAGGCCTCATCAGTATAGATATTCCCCAAACCCGCGAGAACCCTCTGGTCGAGGAGGACCGCCTTGACTGATACCTTCCGTCTCTCCCCGGCCGCCCGCAAATTGGCCAGGACCTCTTTTTTCTTTTCGGGCTCGGGCCCCAGGGCCGTCAAGCCCGGCGGGGCGTCCTTCCCGGCAAAAAGGTGGACCGTCCCGAATTTACGGGGGTCCTCCATCAATAATTCCGCTCCGCCTTCAAAATGGAGGATTAACGTGGTATGCTTGGGCGGAGGGGAAGGATTTTCGGAATAGAGCAACCGCCCGCTCATCCGCAGGTGGATTGCGATCTTTTTCCCGTTGTCAAGGGAAAGAAGGAGGTACTTCCCCCGCCTTGCCAGGCTTGTGATCTTGCGCCCGGTTACTTCCCGGAGAAAGGTCTCCGGGTCCGGCCGGAAGGCCTTGGCCAGGCGCGGTTCCACCCTGGTAATCACTTTCCCCGGCAGGTACGGTGCGAGGGTCCTTCGGATCGTTTCTACTTCCGGCAGTTCCGGCATGGCTCGATTCACTACTTTCTCTCTTGCTTATTCTCTCTTGTTTACCCGCGGTGAACCGGCGCCATCTCCCCCCAATTGGGCCCGGCGCTGACTTCGACCAGAAGCGGGACGCTCAGCGGGTAAACGGATTCCATCTCTTCCCGGAGAACCGCTGCCACCGCTTCCTGGTACTCCCGTTTCGTCTCGACCAGAAGCTCGTCATGGACCTGGAGCAAAAGGGCGGCGGGGATTTTCTCCCGGCGCAGCCGTTCATCCACCCGGACCATGGCCACTTTGATCAGGTCGGCGGCCGAGCCTTGAATCGGCGTATTTCTTGCCATCCGCTCGGCAAAAGAGCGCCGTTGGAAATTTTTACTCCGCAATTCCGGGAGATACCTGCGGCGTTGGAAGAGGGTGGTAACATAACCCTTCTCCCGGGCCTCCTCGAGCAAATTGTCGAAAAAGGCCTTGACCCCCTGGTAACGCTGGAAATACCCGGTAATATACTCCTCGGCCTCCCGCTGGGAAACCCCGGTCTGCCGGGCGAGGCCAAAGGGGCTGATCCCATAGATAATCCCGAAGTTAACGGCTTTCGCCCGGTCCCGCCAGACGGGCGTAACTTCCTCCGGGGCAAGGCCAAAGATCTCCGCCGCCGTACGGCTGTGGATATCACCACCCTCATGAAAGATGGCGGCCAATCGCTCGTCCCCGGCCAAGTGGGCCAGGATTCTCAGCTCAATCTGGGAGTAATCGGCGGAGACAAAGACCTCCCCCTCCGCACCGGGTAAGAAGGAACAACGGATCTCCCGGCCTTCCTCAGTCCTGACCGGGATATTCTGGAGGTTCGGATCGGCGCTGCTCAACCGGCCGGTAGCAGTCAGTGTCTGGTGGAAAGTGGTATGCACCCGGCCGGTCTCCGGGTCGGCCAAAGCCAACAATGCCTCCACATAGGTGTTTTTCAGCTTGACCAGCCCCCGGTATTCCAGGACGAGCCGGGGCACGGGGTGCCTGACGGCCAGTTCCTCCAGGACCTCGGCGTCCGTTGAATAACCGGTTTTGGTCTTCCTCCCCTTCGGCAGTTGCAAACGTTCAAAGAGGATTACCCCCAACTGCTTGGGGGAGGAGATATTAAACTCCTCTCCGGCCAGGGTGTAGATTTTCTTCTCAAGAAGCCCGATCTTCTCCGCCAGTTTCTCCCCATAGCCCTTGAGGCGCTGCGGGCAAATCCGGATCCCCTTCCTTTCCATCCGGAAGAGGACCGGCAACAAGGGCATCTCCACTTCAAAAAAGAGCTTTTCCATATTATCCTGGCGTAACCTTTCCCTGCAGACCGGCTCCAGTTCCTTAAGGGCCATGGCCCTGGTGACCGCCACCGCCGCGGCCTCGCCGGACTCCGCGGTAAACTCTGCCGGCAGGGCCAGGAGATCCAGGTCTTTCCCTTTTTTATCGATAAGGACCGGCAGCTCCGGCCCGTCGATGAGATCGGCATAAAGCCCTTCCAGATCCGGTTCACCTCTCCCCCCGTTCAGCAGGTAGGCGGCGATCTCCGTATCAAATACCAACCCTTCCCAAACTGCCCCGTAATGCCAGGCCAGGGTCATCTGGGATTTTGCGTTATGGGCGATCTTCGGCGTTTCCGCACCGGCCAGCCATTCTTTGAGCGGTCCGGGAAAATCCCCCGGACCCAGGGGGAGAAAGGCATACCTCCGGGAATCCCCGCCGCCGGCCGCCAGGGCCACCCCTAAAGCTACAGGCGCACGGTCCCCTTCGCGGCCGGTTGCGGCAGCTAAAAATTGAACGGCCACCGGCTCCTCTCCAGCTCCGTCCAGGAATTCCGGCAACTCTTCCGGGGTTAAGCGCTGGAATTCCGGGACCGCCAACCGGGAAATGACCGCACCGGCTCCAACTGCCGCATCCTTATCCGTTTCCGCCGGCATAGCCCCGGCAGAAACAACCCCGGCCTCAACGGTCTCACCGGTTTTGGCCGTCGCGGCCTTGGCCGCCATCCTCTTTAACAGGCTCCTGAATTCCATCCGCCGGAAAAACCCGGCCAGGGCCTCCGGGTCCATTTCCGGCCGCCGGCACTCTTGAAGGGAAACCGGGAGGGGCAAGTCGCGCACGATGGTAACGAGTTTCTTGCTTAACCGCGCCTGTTCCGCATGGGTTGCCAAAAGCTCCCGCTGGCGCGGGCTTTTCACCTCTTCCACACGGGCCAGGAGGTTCTCTAACCCCCCGAACTCCTGGAGCAACCGGAGGGCGGTCTTCTCGCCGATCCCGGGGATCCCCGGCACATTGTCCGACTGGTCGCCGGTGAGGGCTTTCAGATCAATCAGTTGTGCCGGCGCCAGGCCGTATTTTTCCCGGACCCAGTCGACTGTCACCCTTTCCACCTCGGAAATGCCTTTCCTGGTGTAAAGGATGGTGATCCCCTCGTCCAGCAGTTGAAAAAGGTCCCTGTCCCCGCTGACGACCACCACTTCCAGGCCGGCTTGGCGGGCAACGGCGCTCATGGCGCCGATCACATCATCGGCCTCGTAGCCCTCAACACCCGCCACCGGGGCGCCCAGGACATTAAAGAACTCTTTCACCCCGGGGAGTTGCGCCAAGAAATCCGGGTCGGGGGGACGCCGCGTTTTTTTATATCCATCATAAGCATCGTGCCGGAAGGTCCGGCCGACATCAATGGCGACAAAAAAATAATCGGGGGCTTCTTCCTCCAAAAGCCGCAGGGTCATCGTGGCCACGCCGTAAATGGCGTTGGTCGGTTCCCCCCGGCTGGTGGTCAGGGGGGGCAAAGCAAAAAAAGCCCGGTGTGCCAGGCTGTGTCCGTCAACAATTACTATTTTCTCTTGCACCCCAGACCCCACCTTTCAGCAATCCCGTCCCTTCGTCCCTTCCCCGGCCACCGGTTCCTCTCCGCCCGCGGGGTGGTCCGCTTTTTTCAGCGCCCCTGTATGTTTAAGCTCTTTAACGACAGCGCCTAAAATACCATTAACAAAGCGGCCCGAATCCTCCTCGCCGTATTTCTTGGCAAGTTCCACGGCTTCATTCACCGAGACTTCCACCGGAATGTCCTCCCGGTATAAGAGTTCATAAAGGGCGAGCCGTAAAATACTCCTGTCCGTAGCCGCCATCCGGTTAAGCGTCCACTCACTGGAAAACCGGGAAAGCAGGTCATCCAGTTCGCGGCAGGAGCCGGTCACCCCCTGCACCAAACCGCTGACAAAAGAGCGCTCTTTTGCCGGTAAATCCTGCCCATATTCGGAGAGGATGTATTCAACCGCCTCCTGCCAGGGAATTCGTCCAAGATCAATTTGAAAGAGAATTTTGAAAGTTAATTCCCTTGCCAACCGCCTGCTCATGGCCGCTGGTCCTCACTTCTCCTTGGCCACCGGAAATATTCTCTGCACAAGTTCAGCCAGGCTCTCTTTATTGTCCACCCGTTTCCCCAGATAATAGCCGGCGCCAACACAGAGTATGAAATAAAAGGCCTTTAGCCATCCGTATTTAATTACCAGCGCTCCGGTGATCATTCCCAATAAAATACCAAAGATCTTCCCCTTGTTTGCCCAGACCGCATCGTAAAGCCGGGCCCAACGGTCCTCCATTACCTGAACCTCCTTTTTTTCGGCGCGCGTGCGCGCTTACTCCACTCTGGCCCGGGATTCGGTGGTGACCCTTGTCACGGTAACAGTCGAACCGGTAACGGGAATCCCCACCGTTTCATGGATATAATCCGCCAGTTTGCTCCTGATTTCACTGGTCAACTGGGGAAGGTTCAGATCCGGGCTGCTGACAATTTCCACCGCAAACCGGAGCCCGTCGCTCTCGGCCTCCACGGACACTGTGGCCTCTTTCACGCCGCGGATCTTATCGATTGCCCGCAAGGCCAGGCTTTCCACTGCCGAAAAGGCGATCCGCACTTCCCCCATTTCCGTCTCATGAATAACCGTGCGGGGGCTTGTTTCCCCGCTCAAACCGGTCAGGAACAATAAGAGGAAAAGGAGTACGAAAAGACCAAATCCAATCAGTCGATAAAGGTTCATTTCTTCGCCGCCGGTTATGACTTCAGTAAGGCCTACAGGATCCCGGCCCATAAGCAAACTCAGGAAAAACATGGCCAAAGCCAGCATCACCAGGGAACCGATAATGAGCACCAACCGGTAAGATGTCCGCATAAGGATCTCTCCTTCCCATGCATACGTCTGTTAAATCACGTTACTCTGCCTTCTTCTTCCTCAGGGGGAGCCTCTTCCTGCTCGAATTGGACCCCCTGGATATGCACGTTTACTTCCACCACTTTTAACCCGGTCATTCCTTCAATCGCCCGTTTTACATTCTCCTGTATTTCAATGGCCACATCCGGAATACGGGCCCCGTATTCTATTACCACATAAAGATCGACGGCCGCCTCTTTCTCGCCGACCTCAACCCGGACGCCTTTGGAAAGGCTTTTCTTCTTTAACAGCTCGGAAATGCCGTCGACAACACCGCCGCTCATCCCGGCTACGCCCCTGACTTCACTGGCAGCCAGGCCGGCAATGATTCCCACCACTTCATTGGCTATACGTACAGTCCCGTTTTTCTCACTCCACTGGGGCTGGACTATTCCATGCGCCATTTTACCCCTCCTGTCTTATCAAAATAAAGTAATTAATAAGATTTGTTGTTCAGGGCAAGACTCCTCTTTTTGCCCGGATTTTAACAAGATCTTTACTCCGGAGGCCTCTTTGCTCCGGTGCCCGATGGTGTTTTTACTCCGGCGGTGTTTTTACTCTGGAGGTATTTTTACTCTGTTGGTACCAACCGGATATAATCCCGGATAAAGTTGGTGGTTACATCGCCGCTCCGGAAAAGCGGGTGGTGGATGACCTCAAGGTGAAAGAGGATGGTCGAGGCGATGCCGTAAATCTCGAATTCATCAAGGGCCCTTGCCATCCTGTTGATGGCTTCTTCCCGGTCCTTTCCCCAGGTCACCAGTTTGGCAATGAGTGAGTCATAATACGGGGGAATGGTATAACCCGTATAGGCGCAACTGTCCACCCGTACCCCCGGCCCGCCGGGCGCATGATAAAACTGGATCTCCCCCGGGGAGGGGAGGAAGTTTTTATAGGGATCCTCCGCATTGATCCGGCATTCAATGGCATGGCCGTCGATCTTCACATCCTCTTGCTTCAAGCCCAGAGGCGCCCCGGCCGCAATCTCAATCTGCTTTTTCACCAGATCGATCCCGGTCACCATCTCGGTTACCGGGTGTTCCACCTGGATTCTGGTGTTCATCTCCATGAAATAAAAATTGCCCTTTTCGTCCATTAAAAATTCGATCGTCCCGGCGCTCGTATACCCGACCGCCTGGGCGCCCCGCAAAGCCGTTTCCCCCAAGAGCTTCCGCATCTCCGGGGTGACCGCGGGTGACGGTGCTTCCTCCAGGACCTTCTGGTGCCGCCGTTGCAAAGAGCAGTCCCGCTCGCCCAGGTATACCCCGTTCCCGTGCTCGTCGCAGAGGATCTGGACTTCGATATGGCGGGGATTGGGGATGAATTTTTCCAGATAAACCTCGGGGTTATTAAAGGAGGCCTCCGCCTCCGCCTGCGCGGTCTGGAAGGACTTAATCAGATCCTTTTCGTTATGGGCGATCCGCATCCCCCGCCCGCCGCCCCCGGCAGAGGCTTTAATCATCACCGGATATCCGATCTCCGCCGCCATTTTTAAGGCTTCCGTCTGGTCGGAAACCGGTCCTTCCGAACCGGGAATAACCGGGACCCCGGCCTTTTCCATCATCCTTTTGGCCTGGGCTTTATCACCCATCTTGGCGATGGCCTCCGCTGACGGGCCGATAAATTTTATGTTATGGGTCTCACAGATCTCAACAAAACGGGCATTTTCCGCCAAAAAACCGTACCCGGGATGAATGGCGTCCACCCCGGCAATGGTGGCGGCACTGATGATATTCGGTATGTTCAAGTAGCTCTTGCCCGAAGGCGCCGGGCCCACACAATAGGCCTCATCGGCATAGCGGATATGGAGGGAATCCCGGTCGGCTTCGGAGTAAACGGCTACCGTTTGAATGCCCATCTCTTTACAAGCATGAATAACCCGCAGGGCAATTTCGCCCCTATTGGCAACTAATATCTTCCGGAACAATTTTTTTACAGCACCTCCGCTAGAAAAACATTAGAGCTTTTCTATTAAGAACAAAGGTTGTCCGTACTCGACCGGTTGTGCGTTTTCAACCATGATCTTTAAAATCCGCCCGCGGATGTCGCTCTCTATCGTGTTCATCAGCTTCATCGCTTCGATGATACACAATTCCTGCCCGGGTTCAACGATCTGCCCCTCCTGGACAAACGCCTCCGCCTCCGGGCTCGGCGCCCGGTAAAAAGTGCCGACCATGGGCGAGTTAATCGTCACCTGGTTTTCCGGGAGTTTATCCCCTTCCTGGGCGGTTGTGGCTTCCGCAGCCACCGGCGTTTCCTGGATTTCTGCAGCCTGAACCGGAACGGGCATGGCGGCCGAAGCGGCCATAACCGGCCCTTCTTTCTTAATAACCACCTTTGTCCCGGAGGTTTCCAGCCTGAACTCGGTAATACCGGTTTTTTCTACAAACTCTATCAATTCCTTTATTTCATTGAACTTGATACTCATCGTAGGCCTCCTTCAAAGGATAAGACAGAGTAGAGTTGATTGGTACAAATAATATAGATTCACCGGGAAGTATTTTTTTCCTCCTTTTTATTCTTTCTTTTCTGTTTCCTCCTATTCCAATTCCTGCTCTGCCCCACCTTTTTGGAGGCCGGACCGGTTGCCCCGGCTACTCAATGATCCGGATCTGCTCCAGGGGAAAGCCGGTGATCTCCGCGGTCATTTGCCCGATGGCCGCCGCCTCGGACGGCGACAAATTGGCCCCTTTTATGACGACCGTGACCGCCCGCGGCTGGATCACCACGGTATTCCCCAGGTAACCCCTGGCGGCCAGGAGCGTTTCCACCTCCTTCTCCATCGCCGCCCGGAGTGTCAATTCCCATAATTCATTCTTAATCTTTTCCCCCAGATCATCGCCGGCCGTTACCAGCATCCTCTCGAGTTCCTCTTTTAAACGGCTTCTTTCCCTTTCCCGTTCCAAACTCAGGTCCATTTCAACGGGGGGTGCGGTAACGACCAGGGCCGGGCGTTCATCGGGAACCCGGTTTTCCTGGTAACCGGCGATCAAGAACCCGGCGGTAAACCCCGCCGCGATCACCGCCGTCACCAATAGCCCCGGCCGGGAAAGAGTTCCTTCTTTCATTGCCAACCCTCCTTATTCTCCCCAGGGTAAGACCATTACCCGGTGCATCGGGACCCCCAAAACCGTGGCGGTGGCCTCCCATAACCGCCGGCAGGTGAGCACCTCCTCCGCCCCCTCGGCCACCACCAAGACCCCGGCAAGCGCCGGTGCTTCCGCCCAAATCCTTACCGGTTCCTCAACACCCCCGCTTCCCCGGTGGAAGACCGGTTCCTTCTGCGTCCGTATTTCCCTGCTGATCACCGCCCCGTTCTCCTGGCGGTTCGTCCGTTCTTCCGTAGTCTCTTTATACAGCCAGTGCTCTTTAGCGGTTGCCGCCGGGATCAGCGTCACCTTCACCCGTCCCACCCCCCGGATCCTGGATAAAACCGCCGCCAACTCCATCTCCAGTTGGGCTCTTCCCATAAATTCCCCTTCTCCCCGTACCAGGCCACCAAGGACGGGCTCGGCGGGGCTCCGCTCTGCGGGCGGGCCGGGTCTCCCCGCCCAAAGCATCAGCAGCACCCCCAGGGAAAAGAGGAAAGCCAGGGTGAGTATTCTTCTCCTTTCCCCCGCCGGGATACCCTGCCGGCCGAACCAGTCCCGGAGAAGGGCAGCCAGATCAAATCTCCTCTCTTGACTTCCGGGCAAAGGCCTTCTCCACCTCCACTCTCTCCGGATCAATCCCCAAAATCTCCCCGGCCAAACGCTCTAAAGTTCCGTCGGGCCAGGCGGGGTCCTTCTGCAAAACAATTTTTGCCCCGGTGATCCGCTCCCCTTCCGTAACCGCCAGTTGCAACTGGAGGCCTTCATCCCCGGTTGCCTCCTGCAGCAGCTTTTTTATCCTCTCCGTCAGCAAAGGGGTGATCAGTTCGCCGGCCTTTTTCACCCCGGCCCGGCGGACCCGTTCCCCCTCCTCCACCAACTCCTCCAGCAAAAACCGGCTGGAGAGGGCCGGCCCTTCCCTCTCAAGACCCCGGAAGATCCCTTCCGCACCAAGGTCGTCAATGCCGGTAATCACCAGGCGCATCAGGGAGAAAAGGACCAAGAGGCCTACGACCATCCGGGAATACCTCCGCATCTCATCCGCTGGGAGCAGCAATTCCAAAAAACCCCCCAAAAGCACCAGCGCCAATAAAGACCGGAGCGCGTCCTTCAACAATCTCTCCCCTAACCGTTTATTACATCCCCTAACGGTTTATATCGTCTCTTAACGGATCATTGCCGTCATATTCCCCAGCCCGGTCAAGATGGCGAGGGAGAAGAAGAACATGAGCCCGGTGATGGCCAGGGCGGCAAAGACCATGAGAAAAATACTTCCTACTTCATGCAAAGCCGCGGCCAGCCGTTCCTCCCCCGCGGGCTGGACCAAAGCGGAAGCCAGGTAGTAAATAAGGGCCACCGCCAAAACTTTTAAGGCCGGGTGCAGGCAGATCAGGACGGCGGCAACTGCGCCAAAAAGACCGAGCCCGTTTTTGATCAACAGCGAACATCCGGCCGCCAATTCCATACTGTCCGCCAGTGCGCTCCCGACCAGGGGGACAAAGGTGCCGGTGACAAATTTGGCCGCCCGTAAGCCCACTCCCTCGGCCACCGCCACGGAAATCCCCTGGACGGTAACGACCCCCAGGAAAAGGGCGACCAGGAGCCCCAGAAGCCCGATGGCCAGCTTCCGGGCGAGTCCCGCCAGTTTGCTCAAGGTAAAGCCCTCCGCCAGCAGCGAGACAAGCCCGGTAATGCCGGCAAAATAAATCATAGGGAAGATCAGGTCTTTAATTGCCCCGACCACCAGGCCGATCCCGGTCCAAACCACCGGATGGCAGATACTCGTCAGGGTCAACCCGCCCGCCGCGGTCAGCAGGGTAAAGAACCCCGGGAGCAAAGCATAAACAAACTCCGTTGCCCGGTCAAGGCTGCCGCGGGCCAGGTTAAGGATGAAATGGAAGCTCTGGATGACCAGTCCCATCAGGACCAGATAGATGACGTTCTCCGCCAGCCGGCCCACGCTCTCCCGGTTCCAGGCCTGTTGGAACCGGGATAAAACCGCGGCAATCACCGCCAGGACAAGCAGCTTCCCCAGGAGGTTGAAGCTGGCCACCACTTCCCCCCAGAGGAGCCGGAGCAACCGCCCGGCCATACCGGAAAGGTCCAACTGCAGCCCTTCTCTGGCCCAGGCCGCCGGGTCCCATTCCGGAAGGAGTTCCCGGATCTCCCGGTCCATCCCCCTGAGCAATGAATAGGGACCCGCCAGATCCAGATGGTTCAATTCCTCTTCCACCACGGCGTCGATCCCGGCTGTCCCTGTCTCCCAGCCCGCCCCGGCCATCCCGGCCGCTCCTGTCGCTTCCACTACCGTCCAGGCGGCGCCTATCGTCCCGGCTGCCTCCGGTACAGCCCAGGCTGCCCCCGTCACCCCAGCCGTCCCCGCCACCCCGGCGCTGAAGATCACTATCAACAGAGCCCCTGTCAAAACCGGACATTTCTGTTCTTTCATCTTTATCCCCTTCAGAGCATCCGCAGGACCGTTTCGAGGATGGCCACGAGTACCGGGACAGCCAGGAGAAGGATGATGACTTTCCCCGCCATCTCCAATTTAAGCGCCAAGGCCCCTTCCCCGGCATCCCTGCAGATTTGGGCGGTAAACCCGGTCAGGTAAGCCACACCCATGACCCGGAAAACGATCTGCAGGTAAACCAGGTTGATCTGGGCCTGCGCCGCCAGGAACTCAAAGGTCCTGACCAATTCCTGCAAAGGCCCGATGAGCCGCAGGAAGATAATTACCCCCGCCGCCACGGAAAGGAGGACGGCCAGTTCCGGGCGGGTCTGCCGTAACAAAGAAAGGAAGGCTACAGCCAAAAGGACAATACCAAAAAAAACACCGAAATCCACGGTTTTCTCCCCTTTAAAACATTAAAGCCCGAAAACCGCCCGTACATCATGGAATAAACGTTGGATCAACTGGATAACCAGTAACAAAACGACCACCACCCCGACCAGTGTTAACATCTGTGCCTGTTCCTCCTTATCCGCCTGTTTTAAAACCATATTCAAGATGGAGATCAGAATCCCAACCCCGGCGATTTTGAAGATGAGATTGATATCAGGCACTGGTAAGCCCTCCTTCTCTTCATTGCCTGCACGGGCATGCCCGCTGCTATCCGGCGGTCAGTAGAATAATAAGACGGCCAGGGTACCGGCGGCCATCCCCAGGTACCGGTAGAGTTTTTCATTCTTTACCGCCTGTTCTTCCACGGCTGTTTCCTGGATTTTTATCCTTTCAATCCCTTCCCGGACCGCCTTTAGCTGGTGCTCCCGGTCGGTGGTCCCCAGGTTGCACCCTAAATCCTCCAGGATCATCCAGTCCGGACCGGCCAAAACCAGTTTCTCACGGCAGTTCTGAATGGTTTTTTGCCAGGCTTCACCGGCGGTCAGGCCCCCGGGGTCATCCAGATACCGGATAAAAACCGTGGCCAAGAGGGAAACCTCCCCCTGTAGCCTTTGGCTGATCCGGAAGAAGGCCTCCCGCAAAGGGATAAGGTTATAACCAATCTCCGTCTCCAGCCATTGCAAAAGCCGGCGCAGGTCTGCCAGGTTCTTGCGGCGTTTCCGCAGCATAGACCCGTACAGCCACCCGGCGGCGGTCGAAGCCGAAATTATCAACAAGGCACCGGCCAGCTTCAATTCCCCACCCCCAGACGTACCGGTTTCACCGGCAAGGCTTTTTTGGTCTTGCCGTCCCAGATCCCCTCCAGGGTTCCCGACCCGTAACGCCGGCTGAGGATAATCACCTTTTCCACCAGCCCTTGCAACCAGATCTCCCGTAGAACCGGGCGCAAGGCAAGATCCTGCGTATCCCAGGCGTGGGCGGTGACAATGAAACCGACGCCGGCATTGAGGACCTCTTCAATGACTTGCAGATCCGCAGGGCGGCCAATCTCGTCGGTGGCAATCACCTGGGGGCTCATGGAACGGAGGAGAAGAAAGATCCCGTCCCGTTTCGGGCAGCCGGTGAGGACATCGGTGCGGATCCCCACATCCAACTGGGGTACCCCCCGGAAACACCCGGCGATCTCCCCTCTCTCATCCACCAGGCCGACCTTAACCGGGGCCGGTACCCCTTCCCCATTGCTGAAACTGCGGACAATATCCCGCAGGAGGGTGGTCTTTCCCGCCTGCGGCGGTGAGATGATCATTATCCTTAAGGGACGCTTTTCTGCAACCAAAAAGGGGAGGACCGGCCGGCTGCTGCCAATCGTTTCCCTGGCGATCCGCAGGTTTAAAGCGGTAACCCTTTTTACCCGGACCAGGCGGCCGTTTTCCGCCAGGCATTCGCCGGCTAGGCCCACCCGGTGCCCGCCGGGGAGGGTGAGAAAACCCTCTTTTAACTCTTCTTCCAACGTATAAAGGGAGTTTTCCCCCATTAGTTGCAATGAGCGCAGGATATCTTCTTCCGTGACCCGGAAAGCCCGCTCCTTCCGGTCGGTAAAAAGCCCTTCCGGTGTCACCAGCGTGGAAACCAAACCGGTCTCGACCTGAAGGGGCCGGCCGGCGCGCAACCGGACCTCTTCCAGCTCTTGTAATGCTCCGCCCATCTTTTCCAGCGTCCGCCGGAGGCGGGGAGCCAAATACGTCAATACCTCCCGGATACCCGCCACCGTTGTTCTTCCGCTCCTTCCGTGTGTATCCGCAGAACATACCACGGCCTATGGCAGGGCGTAACCGCCCGGAACACGCCCGGAACATCTCATAACCATGTTATAAATATGGACATAGTGGCAAAATTATAACCCGGCGGCCGGGAAAACTGCAGGTTACAAAAAAACGGGCTGTAAGAGAAGTCTTCTCTTACAGCCCGGAAAGGAAAGATCCTGCCCGCCCCCGTTCTCAGTGGGGAGTCTCTTCACCCTCCGGGGCGGTGGTCCGGGTATCGCCGGTATCACCAACCGGGGTCCCGCTGATTTGCAACTCCGTTTCTTCCTCCCCCAGATCTTCCGCGGGATAATATTGGTCCTCCAAATAACCCAGGTCCTCGTCGATGGCTTCGATATACTCTCTAAGCTGTTCCTGTTCTTTACCGAGCCGCCTCATCTCACCGGCGGCCAAATCAAGGGTTTGTACCACCTGTTTCCACAGGATCTTTGTGTTCTCGCCTGTGGTCAAATCGCGTCCTTCGACCAATCCCCGTAGATAGGCAACTTGCTCGGTTAAATCCTCCTTCAAGAGCCTTACCTCCCTTTGTTTTTCTGTACAAGCGCGGCTGATCTTTATTATTGCTCCCCGGGAAAAAGATTATCTATCCCCGGCGGCCGTCCCGCCGGGTGACCCGGTGGACTGCCTTTATGAAAAAACCACTTTAGGCATGATCTTGACCACAGGCATAGTCTTCCAAAATAATCATTGTCAGTATGACCACGGGAAAAAGCAGGCCGGTGGCGGCGGCAACAATCCCCGAATCATTCACCGCCAGCGCGGTAATGCTTCCCGCCAGGGCGCCCCGGACTCCTTTGGCCAACGCCGGAAACCGGCGGTCAAGACCGGCGGTTTTTCTCCCGGGCCGCAAGAAAAGGACTGCCAGGACAATAAGGAAGGTAAGGAAAATCCTGCTCCAAACCGTATACTCAATCAGCGTAAGGTTCATCTTTAACTTCCGCCAGATCACCGGGACAGCGGCGGCCGGTCCCTCCGCCCGGAGCAAAACGACCAGCCGCCCCATGTGGGATTGGACTCCAGGAGCCCGGAGGAGATCGGTCACGCCCAAAAGGAAAAGCAACGCGGCCACCCCGCCCAAAACCAAGAGAAGCCTCTGCCTGGCGGAGAAAGGCCGCCCGGAAAAGGAAAAACCGGTGACCAGATAGGCGACGGCCAGGGCGATTGCTCCCCCCAGGTTGGCGCCGTGCCACGGCGCGGCCACCGCATAAAGCCAGAGAATAAAAAGGAGACCGGTGATAACCGGCATTATCCAGGGACGGCGGGCAACCGCGGATCTGCCCCCGGCTTGGTCCCAGAGAAAAGTAATACCTGTGACTGATCCCCCGAGGAGAACCCCCAGGTATTCATTGCCGATCCCATAATACCGCGCCCCGCCTACAGGACTGAACCCCAGCAAGGAACCGCTCATTAACGGCGAACCCCGGAAGATATCCCCGAGGATGGCTAGGGAGGTCACCAGGCCGAGGAAGGCGGGGACAGCTGCGCGCCTCCCCTGCCTGCGAAAAATTCTCCCAGTCCCGGCCCAACCGGCGCCCAGGGCCACAGCCAAGAGGTAAAGGGTAATCCCGGGTACGCCCGGGGTCCCGAACCATGGCAAAACCAAAAGCCCCAGCGGTATGCTGGTAATTCCGGCGAGGAGAACTTGCAAGAGAGAGAAAAAGCGGGGGCTGCGGAAGCGCGGGTGCAGGATAAAGAGGAGAACCAGGAGGAAAAGGGCGATCTGGATGAAGACAAAACCTTTCAGCACCGGTCCCCTGGCATTATTAACCTGGACCACCCGGTGATTCTTCTCCGCCAGGGTTTGAAGGGGGAAATCCGCAGGCGCCCAGGAGAGGGGGCGGCCCGGGAAACCGGAGGGGGGCTTGATCTCAAAGGCGGCAAAGAGAGTCGCCGCCAGGTCGGGAAAGGCAATAATCCCGGGCTGCCGGGTACTGGGCGAATAAAGCAGTCCCCGCTGAAAACCCGGCCCGGCGGCCAGGACCGGGGTCAGTGTATCGCCCTGGTCCACCGCATCCCGGGAGGGATAGGGAGTAACGATAAAAAGCACCGTCCGCTCCAGATCAATCGTGGCCAGAAGCGCCCCTAAAAAACTGTCCGCCGCTGCCAAGGCCTGGAGCCGGTATGCTTGCCGCAAGCCGGGCAAGAGGTATTCCCGGTACTTTTCTACCCGGGAAGAATCCCCCAATTCCACAAGAATGCAGTCGGCCTCCGCCAATAACCGCAGCAGTGCCGTATGGAGCCGCCGGTAATCGGTTTCCATCCCCCATGGCCGCAGGGGGTTGGCGCGGGAGAGCCCGGGACCCACCTCCCCGCGGGGAATAATCCCGGCGCTGTTCATCGCTGCCAGCGCTATCTCCCGCCCCGGGCCCGCCGGTGTCTTGGCATTGCCGAGGACAGCCACTCTTACCCCGCCCTGCGCCATGGTTTCGCCGAAGGTGCCAAGGCCCAAAACCATGGGGAGGGCGGCATTATTCTTGAGAAGACGCGGCCAGTCCATGACCAGCAAAGCCCCGGACGGGGGCGCAATCCCCGTCCGCCGGAGAAAGACCTCGCCGGCGGTACCAGTTTCGTACGTCTCCCCGGTTTGCAGGACCGTCCCGGCCTCCGGGGATCCCAGGGCCCGTTCTCCTGCATTGAAGGTGGCATAGGCGTTCTCCGGGCTGAAAGACCCGGCAGTCCGGACATTCATCAGCCCCACCGCCCCCCGCTCCGCCAGGGCTCTAAAGTGCGGTGTCTCCGCCGCCTGCCAGTCGGCAAGGGAAAGACCGCCCAAAAAAAGAACGATCGCTTTTTCGCACGGGCGTGAAGGCTCCCCGGCGGCCGGCTCCACCCCGGCAAAGACGGGGGCAACAAAAAAAAGGGCCAGGCAAGCGGTGAAGATCCCCGCCTGCCGGCCTGAAGGTCTTAGCCCTGTTCTCCCGGGATCAGGCACGTACGTCACCGCCTCTTCTGCTCTTTTTTTCCAGAATACCCGGGTATTATCAGGTTTATCCTGCCCGGAAAACCGCGGTTTTACACGTACGCGCCCATTTTAACCGGTTTAACCGTTGCCCGGAAATATTTCTTTTACCCCTCCCCGCTACTTGCTGCTTCTCCGTAAGTACTCGCCGGTCCGGGTGTCCACTTGAATAATATCGCCCTCGTTGATAAAGAACGGGACGTTCACGGTGACTCCCGTCTCCAGTTTTGCGGGTTTGGTACCGCCGGCGGCGGTGTCGCCCTTGAACCCCGGCGCGGTCTCCACCACCTCAAGCTCGACAGTATTGGGGAGGGTCACGCCAATCGGGTTCCCCTCGTAGAACTGGACCATTACCTCCATATTCTCTTTGAGGTATTTAATCCCGTCCCCCAGCAACTCTTCATTCAGGCTCACCTGCTCATAGGTCTCCATATCCATGAAGACATAATCGGCATCGCTTTTATAGAGATACTGCATCTCTCTGGTTTCAATCCGGGCCAAACTCACCTTTTCCCCGGCGTTGAATGTTTTTTCTATTACATAACCGGTGCGAATATTCTTCAGCTTGCTCCGGACAAAAGCCGATCCTTTCCCCGGTTTGACGTGGAGAAAATCCACCACTGTGTAGAGTTCGCCGTCCAACTCGATGGTCAGGCCTGTCCGGAAATCATTAACTGAAATCATGACATAACCTCCTCCGCGTCTTAGCGCAAAAACGCTTTCTTGATTATTTTACCACAATCCAGCCGGGGGTGTCGAGGATTTTTCCTGTTGCCCGGGGGTTCCGGGGATACCGGCCCCTACCCGTAAATATAACCGTATTTCTCCACAGCATAACAGAGCGCCCGTAAATTCTCAAAGGATGTCCCGGGGTTGATCCCGCCGATGGTGGTCAGGATTAACCTCTTGCCCGGCCCGGCCTGGGAAATATCCCGCCGCACGCAGGCCTCGACATCCGCCGGCGACCCATGCAAAAGAACGGTAGCCGGGGGGATCTGCCCGTGGACAATCACTCCGGGCAGGTGCTCCAGGATCTCGGCGGCCGTTATGTACGGGTCGATATTGACCTGATTAACCCCAAGCTCCCGCAGGGAGTCAAAATGGTGGCTCATGTGGTAATCCGCATGGTAATAGCGGCGGTCATCTTCCCCCGGGGCAAAAAGGCTAAAGAGGTCCTTTTCCGCCGCAAAGAAAAACTCCCGGTAAAGCCGGGGGGAGAGCATTCCCGTCAGGTCGCTGGCCAGGGAAAGCCCGCCTTTGACACCCGTGGCCTCCCGCAGCCCCCGGAGGTAGCGGACGGAAGTTTCGAACCAGCATTCAACCAGGGCACGGATCTCCTCCGGGTTGGTATGGAGCCAGGTCAAGAGGTTGGTAATCCCGCATAACTGCCCCAGAACCGCGGCGCAGCCCTTCATCCCTTCCCCGGCGGCAAGCTCCATCCCGTAACTTGCCTTGATCTTCTCCCGCCATTCCAGGTACTTGGGGACCAGCCCCGCGGTCAGGGGGTCCTGTTTTGCCATTTTGGCGACGAAACCCTTAATCTGTCCCGGTTCGGTGATCACCGGCGCCAAAATAGGAGCGGAGCTTTTATGGTAATTTACTTCCCCACCGTAAACGGAAGCATCCAGGACCACCCCGAAATCCACCGCCGGTTCAAGGGTATAGCCCAGCTCTTTCCGGGTAATTTCGCTGCACCGCAACCTGCTCTCCTGCTGGTAGGTGAAGTCCGTGTAATAGCGGGCGGGATCCAATTGCAATAGGTGGCAGATCCAGTCCCCGTCGAAGCGGAGACTCACCGGCACCCGCGGGATCTCCCTGCGCAAATCCAGGCATTCCCGGTTAATCTCCCAAAACCTCTCCCAGTCAAAGGACATCCTCGCAAACTCCTCCCGCGGAACGTAACCCTCTCCCACCTCTACCAGAAAAAACGCGGCGTACGGGCCGCGTCAAGGGATATCCGGGTACGGGGTCTTCGGACTCCTGGTCAAAACCTGGCAACCCTCTCCGGTGATGACCGCCACATCCTCGATCCTGATCCCTCCCCAATCCGGCAGGTAGATCCCGGGTTCAACGGTGACGACCATCCCCGGTTCCAGGACCGTCTCCTGACCCGGAGATAAACGGGGGGCTTCATGAACAGCCAAGCCCAGGCCGTGGCCGAGCCCGTGGCCGAAATTCGGGCCATAACCGGCCTTTTCCAGCACTTCTCTGGCCAAAGCGTCAGCCTCCGCTGCGGTCATCCCCGGTTTAAGCCCGGCCAAGGCCCGTTCCTGGGCCTCCAGGACCAGGCGGTAAACCCGCTCCTGCTCCGCGCCGGGCTTTTTCCCCACCACCACCGTGCGGGTAAAATCACTGCAGTACCCCGCATAAACCGCACCGCCGTCCACCACCACCAGATCCCCCGGGCACAAGACCCGGCTGCCGGCCGCCCCGTGCGGCATGGCGCTCCGCGGCCCGGAGGCCACCAGCGTCGGGAAGGAAGCGGCGGACGCCCCCTCCTCTCTCTGGAAAAACTCGAAGAGGGCGGCGAGTTCTTCCTCGCGGCGGCCGGGTTTAATCTCGGGCAACAAACGCTCCCAGGCCCGGTCGGTGATGGCGACGGCCTTGGCGATCAACTCAACCTCCGCCGGGGACTTCACCGCCCGCAGGCGGCCGGGGAAGCCTTCCTTGGGTACCAGCCGCCCAGCCCCCACCTGCCCGGCCAAGAACCGGTAATCCCTCTCCACCAGGTGGTCGGATTCAAAGCCCCAGTGGGCCAGGGGGCCGCCCCGGTCCAGCAAAAGCTGGGCAACACTCTCCCAGAGCTTCTTTCCCTGTTTCTGCAGGTCAATACCGGTCCCGGCTGTTTCCGCCGCCGCCTGTTCCAGGTAGCGGAAATCGGTCAAAAGAACCGCCCATTCCTGCGCTACCAGGAGAACCCCGGAACTCCCGGTGAAACCACTCAGATAGCGGCGGTTCTCCGGGGAGACGACAATAAACCCGTCCAGTTCTTCTGCGGCCAGTAACTCCCGGAACCTTTCCAACCGGCCTTTTTGTTCTTCCAGTGAAATACCCATTTCCTTCACCCTCGGCAGTTTCCCCTTAGAGGCGGTGACGGTCCGCTTCATTATACCTCCAGGCCGGCGCCGCCCGTCCCGTGCGCAGGCAAGCCCGGGCAAACCTTAGATATAACCGGCAACCAGGTCTCCCACCTCAGTGGTGGTGTAACCCATTTTCCCGGCGGAAAGCGACTTCAAGTCGTTGGCCACCACCTTCATAATAGCGGCTTCCACCGCCGCGGCCGCCTCTTCTTCCCCTAATTGCTCCAGCATCATCTGGCCGGCGGCAATCGCAGCCAGCGGGTTAATCATATTCTTCCCGGTGTACTTGGGGGCGGAACCGCCGATCGGCTCGAACATGGAGACCCCTTCCGGGTTGAGGTTCGCGCCGGCGGCAATCCCCATCCCGCCCTGGAGGACCGCTCCCAGGTCGGTTATGATATCGCCAAACATGTTGTCGGTGACAATAACATCAAAATATTCCGGGTTTTTCACCATCCACATGGTGGTGGCGTCCACATGCGCATAATCGGTGGTGATATCCGGGTACTCCTTCGCCACCTCGTAGAAGGTGCGCTCCCAAAGGTCAAAAGCATAAGTAAGAACATTGGTTTTCCCGCAAAGGGTGAGGCGTTTCTTTTTATTCCGCTTCCGGCAGTATTCAAAGGCAAAGCGTATGCAACGCTCCACCCCTTTCCGGGTGTTAATCGATACCTGGATTGCGGTCTCGTCGGGGGTCCCCTTCTTCAAAAACCCGCCGCTGCCCGTATACAACCCCTCAGTGTTTTCCCGGACAACGACAAAGTCAATGTCTTCCGGCCCCTTATCCTTCAACGGCGTCTCCACCCCCGGGTAGAGTTTTACCGGGCGCAGGTTGATGTATTGATCCAGTTCAAAGCGGAGCCGCAAAAGGATCCCTTTTTCCAGGATTCCCGGTTTTACGTCCGGATGGCCGATTGCCCCCAGATAAATCGCGTCTTTTGCTTTTAACCGTTCAACCTCGTCGTCGGAAAGGATCTCGCCGGTTTTCAAGTACCGGTCCCCGCCGAGATCAAAATATTCCAGATCCAGTTCAAAGCCGAATTTCTTGGCTGCGGTTTGTAAAACCTTAACCCCTTCGGCCACCACTTCCGGCCCGGTCCCGTCCCCGGGTACGACCGCAATATTATACCTTGCCATTTTTCTCCTCCCTATCCATAATAAAATATATTACTTTATTAACCGTTATTCTAGCATATCGCCAAAGGCCCGGCAAGCCGTACCGGCGCCCAGGTTTGCCTTATAGGAAATACTCCACGCCGGCGAGGAAGATCCGCCCGTCCTTTTCCCCGGGGATATTCTTGGCCACATAGGGCCCGACCCGTTCCGCATGGGCCATCCGGCCAAAAATCCGCCCGTCGGGGCTGGTCAGCCCTTCCACCGCCCCGGCCGAACCGTTGGGGTTATACGGTGGATGCAGGGCGGGATTTCCCTCCGGATCCACATAGACCGTGGCAATTTGGGCGTTGGCAAAGAACCGGTCCAGATCAGCCGGGCGGGCAATGAACCGTCCTTCGTTGTGGGAAACGGGAAGGGAATAAACCTCCCCCGGGTTTGCCCGGCGCAGCCAGGGCGAATTATTGGCCACGACTTTCACTTGGACAAAACGGGAGACATGGCGCCCGGATACGTTAAGGGTGAGCGCGGGCGAATCCTCGCCGGCCTCCCGGAACTCACCGTAGGGAAGGAGCCCCAGCTTGAGCAGGGCCTGAAAACCGGCGCCGATCCCCAGGATCAGGCCGTCCCCTTTATCCAGGAATTCATTCAACGCCTCTTTGACAAGGGTATTCCGGAGAAACGCCGCCATGAACCGGGCGGAACCGGCCGTCCCGTTTCCTGGGCTGAAACCGCCGGGTAAAACCAGGATCTGTGCCTGCCCGATCATCTTTGCCACCTGACGGAGGCTCTCGTCGATCTCTTGGGAGGAAAGGTTCTTTATGACCAGGGTCTCGACGAGGCCGCCGGCCCTCTCAAAAGCGGCGGCGGCATCATATTCGCCGTTGGTCCCGGGAAATACCGGGATGAAGACCCGCGGTTTTGCCAGGCGGACCGTGGCCTTGGCCTGTTCCCCGCCGCCGGCCGGAACCGGCGGCGCCAACACCGGCGCACCGGCCTTGCCGGGTCCGAGGGGCGGGAAGACCCCGGCCAGGGGCTCCTCCCACTTCTCCACTGCCGCCGCCAGGGGGATCTCCGTCCCGTTCACCCGGATCACCGGTTCGGCGATGGTCACCCCCAACTCTTTATACTCCAGTCCCGCCAAGAGGGCCGCCGGGTCTTCCCCGGCGGGGATCTCCAGGACCAAAGAGCCGTATGCGGGGGTAAAGAGTTGTTCAAGGCCGGTTTCCCCTGTAAACTCCAGGCCAATCATGTTCCCGAAGGCCATTTTGCTGAGGGCCGCAGCCAGCCCGCCCTCCCGGACCGTCTGCGCGGCAGTGACCTTGCCGGCGCCGGCCAGTTCGTAAAGGCGCCCGTAATTGGCGGCCAGTTGCCGGAGATCCGGCAACTCCCCTTCTTTCCGGCCCAACGGGAGGTAGATAACCCGGCTGCCGGCGGCCTTGAATTCCGGGGAGAGGATCCGCCGGGCGTCCGCCGGGCAGACGGCCACTGCCACCACGGTCGGCGGGACATGCAGATCTTCAAAACTCCCGGACATGCTGTCCTTTCCCCCAACCGCCGGGATCCCCAGTTCGGTCTGGACATAATACGCCCCCAAAAGGGCGGCAAAGGGTTTCCCCCACTTAGCCGGGTCTTCTCCCAGCCGTTCAAAATACTCCTGCAGGGAAAGGCGGATCCGCCGGTAGTCGCCGCCGGCAGCCGCGATCCGCGCCACCGCCTCGACAATGGCGTAAAGGGCGCCATGGAACGGGCTCCATCTCCCAATGGCCGGGTTATACCCGTAACTCATCAACGTAGCGGTGGTGGTTTCCCCTCCTAAAACCGGGATCTTCGCCGCCATGCTCTCCGCCGGGGTCAACTGGTAAGCCCCGCCCAGCGGCACCAGGACCGTTCCCGCCCCGATGGTGCTGTCGAAGATCTCCACCAGCCCCCGCCGGCTGCAGACATTAAGACGCTGCAGGTTGCGAAGCCACGCAGTAGCCAGGTCGCCGGCGCCGTCCACTTCCGGCGGGAGTTGCCGGAAGTAACTCTCCGGCTGCGGGGCCTTAACCACAACCCGGGTTGTGGGGCGTACCCCGCCGCTGTCCAGGAAGTCCCGGTCCAAATCGACAATGGTCTTTCCCCGCCAGGACATCCGCATCCTCCGGCCGGCGGTCACCTCCGCGATCACCGTGGCTTCCAGGTTTTCCTCCCGGGCCGCCCGGATAAAGGCCTCCGCCTGGTCTTTTGCCACCACCACCGCCATCCGCTCCTGGGACTCGGAGATGGCAAGTTCCGTCCCGTCCAGGCCCGCATATTTCGCAGGCACGGCGTCCAAGTTGATCTCCAGCCCGTCCGCCAACTCGCCGACGGCCACCGAGACCCCGCCGGCCCCAAAGTCATTACATCTTTTAATCAAGCGGGTCACTTCCGGCCGGCGGAAGAGCCGCTGGATCCTCCGTTCCAGGAGGGGATCGCCCTTTTGCACCTCAGCCCCGCAGGTATAAAGGGATTCCTCCGTATGGGCCCGCGAGGAACCGGTGGCCCCCCCGCACCCGTCGCGGCCGGTCCGGCCGCCCAGCAAAATCACGACGTCCCCCGGCACCGGCCGTTCCCTGACCACATGGGCCCGGGGCGCCGCACCGATCACCGCTCCCATCTCCATCCGTTTGGCGACAAACCCTTCATCATAGACCTCCGCCACCAGCCCGGAAGCCACCCCGATCTGGTTACCGTAAGAACTATAACCCGCCGCCGCGGTGGTCGTAATCTTTCGCTGCGGCAGTTTGCCCGGGATAGTCTTCTCCACCGGCTGCCGCGGATCGCCGCTCCCGGTAACCCGCATCGCCTGGTAAACATAGGCCCGGCCGGAGAGGGGATCCCGGATCCCTCCGCCCAGGCAAGTGGCGGCGCCGCCGTCGGGTTCGATCTCCGTGGGGTGGTTATGGGTCTCGTTTTTAAACATCACCAGCCATTCCTCGGTCTTGCCATCCACCGTCACATCCACCTTAATGCTGCTGGCATTGATCTCCTCGGAAACCTCCAAATCCTCCAAAAGCCCTTTTTCCTTCATCTCTTTCCCCACGGCCGTTGCCAGTTCCATTAAGGTGAGATCCCCGTCGCCCTTGCCGGAAGCCCGGCGGTTTTCCAGAAACCGCTGGTAAACCCGGCGGAAAAACCCGGTATATTCCCCTTCTTCAAATTCCACCTCTTTGATCCCGGTTAAAAACGTCAGGTGCCGGCAGTGGTCGGACCAGTAAGTATCCAAAATCCGCAGTTCAGTAAGGGTCGGGTCCCGGCGGGCGGTATCCCGGAAGTACTGCTGGCAAAATTCCAGGCTCTCCCGGGACATCGCCAGATCCATCTCGCCCCTGATTCTTTCCAGGTCTTCCGGACCGGCGTCAATAAAGCCGGTGACAACCGCAACCTCCTCTGCTGCCGGAAACTCTTCCGCCAGGGTCGCCGGTTTTTCCAGGGGGGCTTCCCGCGACTCCAACGGGTTAATCAGATATTTTTTGATCTTCTCCATCTCTTCCCCGTTGATTTTTCCGGTCAAAACCAACACTTTGGCCACACGCACCGTTGGCCTTTCGCCCCCGGTTAAGACCTGCAGGCACTGGGCGGTGTAATCGCCCCGCTGGTCATACTGGCCCGGTTGGTACTCGATGGCCAGCACCCGTTCTTCGCTACCCGCCATTTCGGAGCGGGCGATCTCGCGCGCAAAATCCTCTTCCTCATAAACCAGGTCCACCGCCGGTTCGGCCAGCACAACCCGGCCCGCCTCCCGGTAAACGCTTTCCGGCAGGCCTTCAATATCGTAACGGGTAAGAATCCTGACCCCCGTCAACCCTTCCAACCCTAAATTATCCCGGAGTTCCTGGCACAGCCGGGCGGCCTCGCCGGCAAACTCCTGCTTCCTCTCCACATAAACACGGCTGACGTTATTTTTTTGCACTGTTGACCCCCACTTCCTTACTTGAGTTCTGCACGCGCATATTATTCTTCCCCCACCGCCCGGGGTTTCCGGCATTCCCGCGCAGTGGCGCTGCATAATTATGGAATCCCGATAATTATTATATCAATACAATTAATTATAAACGAAAGAGGCGGGAAGGGAAATAGCAATTTCCCCTTTACGAAAAAATAACGGTTGACCCTTCACCACAGATAAAGTATAATACTACCAGATAATATCAGGAGGTAATATCGGGTGGTGAGATCGTGGGTAAAAAAACCATGGATATGCGCAAGAGACAAGCCCGTATAATCGCGGAGATCGAACGGAATCCCTTTATTACCGACGAAGAACTAGCTTCTCTTTGCAACGTCAGTATCCACACGATCAGGGCCGACCGGAAAAAAACCGGCATCCCGGAGGTCCGGGAGAGAACAAAGGACGTAGCCCGCTTCTTGTTCGGCCAAACCAAGACGCTTAGCGCCCAAGAGATCACCGGCGACCTCCTGGAAGTCGAACTGAACCGGGAAGGCCTTTCCTTACTTGATACCGTCGAACAAATGGCGATCCGCAAATCCGGGATTGTCAGGGGGCATATCCTGTTTGCCCAAGCAAACACCCTGGCCAACGCTATTGTCGACGCGGACCTGGCCTTAACCAGGGAGTGCCATATTAAATTCCTGGCCCCGGTCCGCGCCGGTGAAAGGGTCCTGGCCAAAGCCCGGGTGACAAAGACAAAAGGCCGGAGAAAAGAAGTGGAAGTTATCATGAAAACCAGGGAAAAGGTGGTCTTCAGAGGCGAATTTACCATCCTCTGCCTGGACGCCAGGTTCGCCTCACGTCTCAAGATCAACAGAAGAGAGTTATCAGAGAATGAGGGGGAAAAAGCATGAAAAAAGTGGGTTTAGTGGTCACCGGAAGCTATGCGCCGGAAAGGAGACTGACCAACAGCGACCTGGAAAAGATGGTTGACACCACCGACGAATGGATTACCACACGGACAGGGATTAAAGAACGGAGGATTGCCGCTGACAATGAGCATGCCTCGGATATGGCGGTCGCAGCCGCCCGGGACTGCCTGGGAAAAACCGATCTCCGTCCCGACCTCTTAATTTCCTCCACGGCTACTGCCGAGAGAGCCTGTCCCTTCCAGGCCAGCATTGTCGCGAACCGTCTTAACCTGACCAACCTGGGCGCCTTCGACCTGAACGCGGTCTGCTCCGGCCTGGTCTACAGCATGACAGTGGCGAAAAGCATGATCCAGGCCGGGCCCTACCGGAACGTCCTGATTACCGCCAGTGAAAAAATGTCCATGCTTACCGATTATACCGACCGGGCCAGTTGTGTGCTTTTTGGCGACGGCGCCGCCGCGCTCATGCTCAGCTCGGAACAGCCGGAACATGAGATCCTCGCCACAGAATTGGGGCTTGACGCCAGCGGCAGCGACTACGTGATCATGGGCGGCCGCGAAGACTATTACTTCCGCCAGGACGGCCGGAAGGTTTTTAAATTCGCCGTGACGATCATGGGTGAAGTGATTGAACGCCTCCTCAGCGAAAGCGGGGCCAGTAAAAACGATGACTTTTATGTCATTCCCCACCAGGCCAACTACAGGATCCTGGAATCGGCCGCCAACAACATCAATATCCCGTTGGACCGTTTTATCTACAATATCGAACGTTACGGCAACACCTCTTCCGCCTCCATCGGGTTGGCCCTGGACGAAGCAGTAAAGGAAGGACGCTTCAAAAAAGGCGACCTGGTCCTGCTCGTCGGGTTCGGCGGCGGCCTCAGCTGGGCCGGCGCAGCCATACGGTGGTAGGCCTGGAACTCGCCGTTCGTTACTCGTCGGTTCGTCACTCGTCGTTCGTCACTCGTCGTTCGTCACTCGTCGTTCGTCACTCGTCGCTCGTCACTCGTCGCTCGTCACCTGTGTTCAACCTTCGATACCCAGGACTCATTGTTCAAGACTTTTCGCCCGGTTGTATGCACATCCGGGCGTTTCTTATGTCCATCGCCGGATTGCCGGCAGGCCAACCCCCAGTCCCCGCCTAAATTCTACCGCCTGGCGGGGGCTCCAAAAAACCGGAACCAAGGAATCCGGCCGGGCTGCTAAGGCTCGGTGGGAAGGAAAACCGGGTACGTGGCTTACGGGGACCTCCATGTCCCGAAGCCACCGCGCCGCCTCCTGCGGCTTGCCCCGGTTTTTCTTCCCCCCTCGCCAAGCACGCCCAGGGCCGTCTTCCCAGGCTCCGTTTTTTTGGAGCCCCCGCCAGTTTAGAGTATCGCCCGGACCGGGCAACGCAGCCATGTGCACGCGCGCAGCGCGCGACTAATTACGCCGCGTCTGCCGGCAATCCGGCAAAGAGCCATCACCACTCGCCCACTCACACTCATCACTCGTTGCTCGTGCTCAGTAGTATCCGTGCTCACTATTGGTTGTTAACAGTTTACCACCTGTCCCCCGGTACTTGAGCCATAACCCTCGCCCATACCCAAAACCAGACCCGGGCCCGGCGCCCGACCCCAGCGCGCCGGGGTGTGCCCTTGCCGGATTGCCGGCAGGCCAGCCCGCAGTCCCCACCAGCGGCGTCAGCAGCAAGCAGGGCTAGGCGCGAGGGAGGACGGAGCGCAGATAATACTCGATGTATATCGAGCACCGCCCGCACCGAGCAACGCAGCCATGCGACGCTAGTAACGCCGCGTCTGCCGGCAATCCGGCAAAAAGCCATCGTCATCCGCCCACTCACCACTCGCCGCCCGCGCCAAGGCAAGACGGATGTACGGTCGCCCGGTGCCTTTTCCCGGGAGCACGGGCGAAGGCGGCCTTTGCCAGAGGCGTTGCCAGGAAGGAAAGGACAGCGGCGCCCGCCACCAGCACCCAGTCGCCCAGGCCCAGGGGGGCGGTGCGGAAAATCTTCTGCAAAAAAGGGAGATAAACCACGGACAATTGCATAAGGGCGGAAAAAAGCACCGCCGCCACCAGCGGGGGGGTTTTCTGTGCTTTACCCGTCCGGAGCGACCCGCTCTCACTGCGGCAGACAAAGGCGTAGCTCAACTGGGAAAAGACCAGGACGGAAAAGGCGACGGTGCGCGCTTTGGCCAGGGTGGCGCCTTGGAGCAAGGTGAAAAGGAAGAGTAAGACTGTGGAAAGGCCGATCACCGCCCCTTGCCAGAGAATCTGCCAGCCCATGCCGTGGCTGAAGATGCTCTCTTCCGGCGCCCGCGGGGGTATCTGCATCAACTCTTTTGCCGCCGGTTCCATACTGAGGGCTACCGCCGGCAAGCCGTCAGTCACCAGGTTAATCCAGAGGATCTGGATGGGTACCAGTGGGAAGGGGACCCCGGCCGCGCCCGCCAGGAACATGGTGATGATCTCCCCGGTATTGCAGCCTAGGAGGTAACGGAGGAATTTCTTGATGTTGCTGTAGATCCCCCGACCCTCTTCCACCGCAGCCACAATGGTGGCAAAATTATCATCGGCGATCACCATATCCGAGGCCTCTTTTGTCACATCCGTACCGGAGATCCCCATTGCCACCCCGATTTGCGCCTCTTTCACCGCCGGGGCGTCATTGACCCCGTCGCCGGTCATGGCCACCACTTTCCCCTGTTTCTTAAAGGCCCGTACCACCTGGAGCTTGTGGTAGGGGTTGACCCGGGCGAAAATGTCGACCCGGTCAATCACCCGGGCCAGTTTATCTTCGGATAAACGGTCCAGCTGGGCCCCGGTGAGGATCAGCCCGTCCGGGCGCAATAACCCCAGTTCTTCGCCGATCGCCCGGGCGGTTCCAGGGAAATCCCCGGTAATCATCACGGTCCTGATCCCCGCCTGCTTGCAGGTGCGGATGGCCGCTTTCACCTCCGGGCGTGGCGGATCAATCATCCCCACCAGCCCGAGAAAGACCAGGTCCTTCTCATCATCCTCCCCCGCCTTTTCCATAGCCGGCAGCGGGCGGTAGGCCAGGGCCAGCACCCGCAGGGCCCGGGCGGCCATACTCTCCACTGCCCTCAGGACCAACCGCCGGTGCATCCGCTGCAACGGTACCTCCCGCCCCTGCCAGCGGATGCGGTCCGAGAGGTTCAAGAGCAGGTCGGCCGCACCTTTGGTATAGAGGATGGTTTTCCCGTCCTCCTCCACTACCACGCTCATTCTCTTCCTTTCCGGGGTGAAGGGGATCTCCTGCCGCCGGCGGCCTTTTGCGCCGGTGAGGCCCGCCTTGCGCGCCAAAGCGATCAATGCGCCCTCCGTAGGATCGCCGGTCACCTTCCAGCCCGGGCCGTCCCCGTCCCCGCCGCCGGTCAGGACCGCGTTATTACAAAGCAGGCCGGCCTTGAGCAAAAGCCGCAGCCCTTCCCCGTCCGGGTAGTTCACTGTTTCCCCGCCGCCCCCTTCCCCGGTTTTCCCTGCCACCAGCGCCGGCCGGGCCGCGCCGGGGGCCGGAGGTTCCAAAGGGGCCAGGGGTCTTCGCCGCCAGTACAAGCGCCCGTAAGGGGCAAAACCGTTGCCGGTGACGGAAAGTTCTTCCCCGTTCAGAAAAACCGCCGTTACCATCATCTGGTTGCGGGTGAGGGTCCCGGTCTTATCCGAGCAGATGACTGAAGCGCAACCCAAGGTCTCCACAGCCGGCAGTTGCCTGATGATCACCTGGCGCTTAATCATCCGTTGGACCCCTAAAGCCAGGGAGATAGTGACGATCGCCGGCAGCCCTTCGGGGATGGCGGCCACCGCCAGGCTGACGGCGGCAAGAAACATACTCCGGAAGCTCTCCCCCCGGTAAAGGCCGAGCAGGCCAACGCAGACACAGACAACAATACAGAAGGCTACCAGGACTTTGCCCAGTTGGTCCAGGCGTTTCTGTAGCGGCGTGGGGCCGCCGGCGGAAGCCTCCAAAAGCCCGGCGATCTTCCCCAATTCCGTTTCCATCCCGGTCGCCACCACCAGGCCCTTGGCCCGCCCGCGTGTGATCGTCGTCCCGGCCTGGACCATATTCCGCCGTTCCCCCAACCCCGGGTTCTTCTCTTTCATCGCCGCCGTCTCCTTGGCCACGGGTAAAGACTCGCCGGTCAACGGCGATTCATCCACCTCCAGGCCCTCGGCTTCCACCAAACGCACATCGGCGGGCACCCGGTCCCCGGTCTCAAGGACCAGCAAGTCCCCGGGGACCACCTGCACTGCGGGGATTACTTGCAACTCTCCCCCCCTGAGCACGCGGGCCTGCGGGGCCGACAGTTCTTTCAAGGCCTGCAGCGAGCGTTCCGCCCGGTATTCCTGGACAAAACCGAGAATTGCGTTGAGAAAAACAATGGCCAGGATCGTAATGGCGTCATGCCATTCCCCCAGCGCGCCGGAGATGATTACCGCTCCCAGCAGCACCAGGACCATAAAATCGGTAAACTCGGAGAAAAACAGGCGCAGTGGGGAAAGCCTCTCCTTTTTCTCCAGGCGGTTCTCCCCGAAAACCATGAGTCTCCTGGCGGCTTCCCGGGGCGTAAGGCCGGCAGCGCGTGCGTAGGGGCCGGCCAAAGGAACTCCCAACTCTTTTGCGGTCTCTTCCGGCGATATCATCCACCAGCTTTTCGACAAGCCTGTCAACCCCCCTCTACTCTCGCAGCCGGGTCATGCGGATTATCCTCGTTATCTCGTCCTAATTCTATGCCGGGCCCGGTGAAAAATGCTTCCCTGGTGAGGGTTGCCAAACCGCTTCCAGGAGTGTTATACTGTTTAAGAAATGGGGGATAACCATGCCTTTTGATGCTTTGGCTGTCGCTGCTCTGTGTCAAGAATACCAGCAAATTTTGGTCAACGGCAGAATCGACCGGATCTTCCAGCCCGGCCGGGAAAAAGTGGTCCTCTCGGTCTTTCATCCTTTTCCCCGGCGGGATCTCTGGTTGCTTTTTTCTGTTCATCCCCGCTTTTACCGGAGCCACCTGATCGAGAAGAAGCCGGCTTCCCCTCAGGAACCGCCGGCCTTTTGCATGCTACTCCGTAAATACCTGCAGGGAGGGAGGTTTTTAGAAGTAAGCCAGCCGCCCTCCGAACGGATTCTCCATTTCAAAATTGAAAATTACAACGCTGAAGAAGGCTTGACCGTCTTTACCCTGATCTTTGAAGCCACCGGCCGCTTTGCCAATCTGGTGCTGGTCGACGGGGAAGGCCGGATCCTCGATGCTTTAAAACGCCTCCCGGAAAGGGATGGCCAGTCCCGGCCGGTCCTGCCGGGGGCTGCCTACACCCCGCCGCCGTCTCCGGCCGGGCGCCACCTGGAGACCCTCTCCGTCCAGGATCTCCAGTTGGTCATCGACCGTTCTCCCTCCGAACGGCCCCTCCGCCAAATCCTGGTCGAAGAGATCCTGGGCGTCTCCCCGTTCCTGGCTGCAGAAGTCTTGCACCGGGCCGGCCTCGATCCCAAAACCACGGCGGGCGCTATTTCCCCGGAAGAGACGCCGGCCCATGCGGGAAAAATCCACTCCATCCTGGACGAGCTCCACCGGCAGATCCAGGCGGGACAGATCCATCCCTATTGCTACGAAAAAAACGGCCAACCGGCAGATTTCTTTCCCTTTCGCCCTCTTTCCCTGCCCGAGTCCGCGCTGACCCCTGCCGCCGGTATGAGCCAGGCGGTGGCAATGACCCTCGACCGCCAGGAGCACCAGGAGGAGTTGGCCTCACACCGGCGCAAGCTTCTCAAGATCATCACCCGGGCGAAGAAAAAGGCGGAGAAAAAAGCGGAAAAGCAACGGGAAGAACTGGCGCAAGCGGAAGATGCCGGCCTCTGGCGGATCTACGGGGAACTCCTCACCGCCTACGGGCGCCAGGTTCCCCGGGGCGCAAGCCAGGTGGAACTGGTCAATTACTATGACCCGGAGGGGAAGACGGTAACCATCCCCCTGGACCCGGCGCTCCCGGCGAATCAGAACGCGCAGAATTACTTTAAAAAATATGCCAAGGCCAAGAAAGGGCAGACCCGGATCGCCGCGGAACTGGAAAAGACCAGAGAGGAACTGGCCTACCTGGAATCTCTGGAAAGCAGCATCCAGAATGATTTGGACCTTGAGGAACTACTGGCTGTGGAAGAAGAGATGCAAGAGGCCGGCTTGGCCAAAGGCCGCCGTGACCCGGGCCGTTCCCGGCGGTCACCCGGCGGGCGCCCGGCCCTCTTCCGCTCCAGCGAAGGGTGGGAGATCCTGGTGGGGAAGAACAACCGGCAGAACGATGAGTTGACTTTCAAGCTCTCTTCCCCCCGCGATCTCTGGTTCCATACACAAAAAATCCCCGGCAGCCATGTACTCATCCGCTGCGGGGGAAAGGAAGCCGGCGAGGAGGCCCTCTTGGAAGCGGCCAACCTGGCCGTCTATTTCAGTAAAGCCCGTCATTCCACCAAGGTGCCGGTGGACTATACCGAAAGGCGTCATGTGCGGAAACCCGCCGGCGCCCGGCCCGGTTTTGTCCTTTACAAGAACTTCCAGACCTTAACCATTACCCCCGACCCGGCAATCCTGAAACGCCTGGGAATAGCGGTGGACGGGGACGAATAGACACAAAAAAAGCCGGGGGCAACCCCGGCTTTGTGGTTTTGCAGTTATGCAGGGCGCATGCCCGTTTTTATTTCCTTTCTTCTATTTTTATTTCCTTTCTTCCTTTTTTACTCCCTTTCTTCCTTCCCTCTCCCTTTCTCTTTTGTTATCTCGGGTTCCGGCGCCAATGCCCGGATCTCCCGGAGAATATCTTCCACTCCCAATTGCGCGGCCACCCGGTCTTGCAGGGGAAGGATCTGCTTTTCCCAGGCCGCCCTCTCTTCCGGTGTCGGGTTCAACGGGCGCACCCAGTACTTCCGCGACAATTCCTCATTTATCTGCTTGTTCCTGGTAAAGGCATGCCGCGCCTGCCACAGGCAGGCCTCTTGCCCGCAGGAGATCACCACCCGCCGGAGATTTTGCGGGATCTGGTCCCAGGCCCTCCCGCTTAAAATAAACGGGTAGGTCCTGATTATGTGACAAGTCCGGACCATGCATTTGGCGGCCTCATATAGTTTCAGCCGGTTGTAATCGAAGAAATCACTCCCCACCGCATCCACCCAGCCGCTTTGCAGGGCGACCGTGAGTTCCGAATCGGCAACCACCACCGGCTCCAGACCCAGGGCCCGCCAGGCTTCCAGGGTCAACGAAGACGACCCGGCGCTGATCTTCATCCCGCGCAACCCGCCGAGGCTAACCAGGTCCCGCCGGGTAAAAATATTCTGGGATCCGGTGGTCATATAACCCATGACCATTTCCCGCCGGCGCTGGAAGGCGAAATCCCCCAACCGTTGGCCGGGGCGGCCGTTTAGCGCCTCCTGCCAGTGTTCCTCGGTGGCAAAGAGCAATGGCAGGCTTAACAACTCCATCTCCGGTACCAACACCTTGTACTTGGAGGAAGAGACCAAAACCGCATCCACCGCCCCGCGGCGTAACCCTTCAAGCAACTCCTCCTCCTGCCCGCGGGTACCGGCTATATACAACTGGACCTTTATCCTCCCGCTGGTCCTTCTCTCCACAAACTCTTTAAACCTGTAGAGTCCCTCCACTGCCGGCGACCCCTGGTTCTCCGCAGTGGCCACCCGCAGGGTTAAGGGGTCGCGGGCAGATACCATAAAATTGGCCAGGAGAAAAATCACAAGAATAACCGGGAGAAATTTAAAACGCACTATATCATCTCCCCTTTTTTATCAGATCGAAGAACTCCGGATCCTGCATCACGCCGTCGATAAAAGCGATCTTCTTCTTTCTTCCCTTGGTTGGCGCGGTCAGATCGGCAAGGCGCAGGTGGCCGCCGTAAAAAAACTGCAAGGTATAATCAAAATGGTTTCTCAAATAGTAAAAAACAAAACTTTCCGCAAAATCCTCGGTCATTCCCGTGCTGCTGTAGACACTGAAAAAAGACGAGTTCTGGCTAAACCAGGTTAAAAACTCCGCCAACTCTTCACCTTTCTTGATTGCCTGGAGCCGCGAGAGGATCTTTTCCCGGTCCCGCCAGTTGTTCCACTCATCCCAGGAGATCGCGACAAAATCCCGGTTCAAGTTGTTGGCGATAAATTGCCCTTGCCAACTGAACCCCAAAACCTTGTACTCGACCAGATGCCCCACTTCATGAATGATAATCCGCAACAAGTTGGGGAGTTTGGGGAGACCCTGGAAATAAACGCGCTCTTCCGAAAGGTCCAAACCGGGAGTAAACTTGGATAATTTATACCGCCAGTCATCGGCTACGGTGTAATCCATCTTAATCTTCTCCCGGTCAATATAAACTGTCATTTGGGGTTTGTCGGCGAAGGAATACGGGCCGCTCACCAGGACAAACCGTACGGGGATTTCCATAAGGTAAAGCAGGTCCTTCTTTTCCAGCATATCAACGATACCCATCAAAGCCTTCATTTCGGCAGGGGTAATCATGACCCGCTCCATTTCAACGCCCCGGGCCAGTTCCGGAGTGGGTTTGTGTTTCTCCGGGTTAAAGCCTTCAAAGAGAATTCCCCGGTATGTAAAGGCGGCTACTTCCGTTTCCTCCTCTTTGTGGCAGCCAAAGAGAATAACGGGCAAAAGGAGAATTACCGCCAACATAACCACTCTGGTAATCCTCTTCACCTTCTCACCACCGTTCTGCCATTTCTTCGCTGCTTTCCCCGGTACGCGCTACTTATATATTACTTTATACCGTAAATTATTGCAACCGAGTAAAAAAGAA
>JAAYGG010000082.1 GCA_012727895.1 Bacillota bacterium | reverse complement strand
GGGCGTAAAGGTATTTCCAACCACCAGGTATTTCACCCCCGGCCAGGGGCCGTCCCTGGAATACCTCTTTGTTGTCGATGAACCCGGGACCTATATGGTGGAATTATATACGCAGCCCAGTAACCCGGTCTCCCCGGAGAACACCATCTACTACGGGATACAGGTAAATGACGGTAAGATCAATGTCTGCAATACCATCTCCGCAGGGCAGAATGTAGGCGATCACAGCTATAACTGGGGCGCCGGAGTACTGGATAACATCAGGCGTCACGCCAATGAGGTAACCTGCAACGCCGGCTTGAATAAACTGAGGATCTATGCGGTCAGCCCCGCCTTCGTCCTGGAGAAGCTGGTCATCTACCCCGCGGGCAAGGAACCGGCGGAGAGCTATCTGGGACCGCCGGAGAGTTATTATGTGGGTAAGGAATGAACGATACTGAGCGGCAATGACCGGCAATAAAATGATCGCCCGCCATTTTGATATTAAAAAGACCCTTGAATCTTTTTCAAGGGTCTTTTTTTTCCCGCATTTCATAACCGTTTTTCTCTGCCTGCTACAATACGATTGAGCTTTTCTGTCATGACAAACATCAAAACCAGAAAGAAGCAAAGATAAACCGGGTATAGGGCAATTGTCACGTAATTGACAAGCAGGCCGAAAACCGGCGGCATAAAGGTGGAACCCACATAAGCGCCGGCCATTTGCAGGCCAATGATGGCCTGGGAGTTTTCGGCCCCAAAATTCCTTGGCGTCTCATGGATGATGCAGGGGTAAACGGGCGCGCAGCCCAGACCAATCAAGACCAGACCCGCCAGGGGCAGGAAACCGGCGGGGACCGGCAAGAGCACGGCGAATAACCCCACGGCAATGACGGCCAGCCCGATCCGGATCATATTGCGGTTACCCAACCGGTCGGTGACAAAGCCGTTCAAAAAGCGCCCAAGCGTAATCCCCATGTAAAACAGGGAGGCCCATCGCGCCGCCTCCTCAACCGCAATCCCCCGCTGCAACACCAAATAGCTGCTGGCCCAGAGGCCCGTGGTGGATTCGAGACCACAATAACTGAAAAAAGCCACCAGCACCTGCTTAACCCCTTTTATCCGCAATGACTCACGGATTTTTAGATGCCTGTGCGTCCCCGCTGTCCCTTCCCGCCTTAATTGCGCCTGCTTTTTCCAGAGCGGTAGGCTGAGAAAAAGAATCACGGTCAAGGCAATCTGGAGAAGACCGACGGTCGCATAACCCCTTTCCCAACTGTTCCGCATGGTCAGGCTGTAACTCATGATATAGGGGCCGATGGATACGCCCACGCCCCAGAAACAATGGAGCCAGCTCATGTATTTCGAGGTATAATGAAGCGCCACGAAATTGTTAAGGGCCGCATCCACTGCCCCGGCCCCAAAACCATAGGGAACCGCCCAAAGACAAAGCACCCAGAAGGCGCCGGCCGTAGAGAACCCAAAGAGCGCCACGGCGGTCAGCAAAACGCTTACGGCGGTAACAAGACCTGTGCCGAACCTGCCCACTGCCCGGCTGGTATTCAGGCTCGAGATGATCGTCCCCCCGGCAATAATCATCGACAGCACGCCGGCATAAGAAACGGGCACCTTCAGCAAGGAATACATGTGAGGCCAAGCGGAACCGAGAAGGGCATCCGGCAGGCCCAGGCTGATAAAGGCTAGATAGATCAGGGCTAACAATAAAGAATACATATTAATTACTCCCGCGTCTTTTTTATTTAGTTCCCTGTGGAAGCACGGAATCCCCTTCGCCTGCCGGTATCGCGCATCGCGTGCGATTCAAGCAAAGGCGAGATAACAAGCTAAAATGGCCTGTGGACCTTCTTCACACGTTCCAATTCATGCTCAAATGAAGAGATAGTATTCATCATTCCATGTAATCCCCTTGTATGATAATATTATATCAACAAAAAGTACGGCGACCCGCAAAAAATGCAGCCAATAATGGCCGGAGGGAAATAATGGGTTACTTTATACTTGATCTCTTCCTTTTTGCCGGGGCTGTTTTATCGATATTCAGCGGGATAAACAAGATCTGGCGCCCGGTCGAGATGGCCAAAAGAAAGTTCCAAAAAAAGAAGCACGTAAACTTTACGGAACCTTCTCGCAAAAGAGTAATACTCACCAGAATAAGGGGAGTTGCCGATTTATTATTGGCAGTCTTTATTATAGCTTCTCTGCGTTTTAGTATCGGTTGGCAGGAAAAGCCGCCAGTGGTGATGCTAACCGGTGATGATACCCGCCATTTACCTTATGAACAGATCATCGCTTCTTTTGCTGAAGATAAAAACATCCCGGGAATGGTGGTTGGTATCATCGATCATAATAACACTCTCCCTCTATGATCTTCATTTTTCTCCTAAATTCTCACTTATTCACAATATTTCATTTATTAGAAATGAGTCCTTATGGGTAATATAAACAGGCATTCAATTATTAGGAAGTGCATGTGTATGCCGGTCGCAACCATACATT
>JAAYGG010000081.1 GCA_012727895.1 Bacillota bacterium | reverse complement strand
TAAGGATTTACTTGTCAGCGGCCGGAGTTCACGGTTGTATAAACGCCTGGTCGTTGAAGAACAGACGGCGTTGTCGGTATCAGGGGCCACCGAGGTTCCCGGCGCCCGGTATCCATCGTTGTTCGTTTTTTATGCCCAGCCGCGGTATCCCCATACCACAGAAGAACTTGAAGCTGCCATTTATGAAGAAATCGAGCGTTTGCAGAATGAACTGGTCAGTGCAGATGAATTGGTGAAAATACATAACCGGGCCCGGGCTTCTTTCTTCTCCGTCCTCGCCTCCAACTCAGGACTCGCCCAAAACATGGCCTATTATGAGCTATTCCGCGGCGGATGGGAGAATCTACTGGCTTATCCCGGATTAATCCAGTCGGTTACGGCTGAGGAGATCAGGGAGGCGGCCCGGAAGTATTTACGGCCGGAACGAAGAACTGTTGCCATTTTGGCGCCCGGACCGGAAAAAGCGGCCGAGTAGAATTAAGATAGATTATTTTGCTTAAGGGAGGTAGAGTGATGCAAATGAGCAAGACTGGCGTACCCATGCGCTTAGCAGTTATGCTGGCCGCTCTGTTCTTGGCGGCCTGCCCGGGGTCGGCATTCACAGAGAAGCCTTCCATTGAATGGCCTTATCCAGATGAGATGGAATTCCCTCCCCTGGAATTCACCAGTATAGAGCCGGTACGTCATGTTCTCAGCAACGGGCTGACCGTTTACCTGTTGGAGGATAGGGATCTCCCTCTACTGCAAGGTACAGTTTATATCAAAGCCGGGTCGATCTACGATCCCCCGGAGCAAAAGGGTTTGGCAGGACTGACCGCCCGGTTGACCCGGGCCGGCGGGGCCGGCGCCCGGACCGCCGCCGAGGTGGATGAGAGGTTGGATTATTTGGCGGCCTTGGTGACGGTGAACGGGTATGTTCTTTATGCAACGGCAGAGTTTTCGTGTTTGAGCGAGTATGCCGCAGAGACCTTGGACCTTGTGGCTGATATTCTCGCGGCGCCCGTATTTGCCGAAGACCTTTTGGCAACGGAACGCAACCGTATGCTTGAAACCATCCGCCGGCAATACGATGACCCGGTTCAGGTCGCCGTCCGCGAGTTTAACAGGAGAGTATACGAAGGGCACCCGGTGAGCCTCTATCCAACCATTGCGTCGGTTAATGCCATTACCCGCGCTGATGTTTTGGCTTTTCACGCGGCTTACTACTTCCCGGAGAATGCGACCATGGCCGTGAGCGGGGATTTTAATACCGAAGAGATGATTGCGCTCCTGGAAAAGACCATCGGCCGGTGGGAGGGAAAAGGGGTGGAACCGCCGGAACTGCCTCCTTTTGACCGGCAACCGGAGCCCAAAGTCTATTATGTGGAACGCCCGCTCACCCAGAGCGTTATTTTTCTAGGCCATCCAACCCTGACCTTTGACAACCCGGACTATCCGGTCATAGGGGTCCTGAGCGAGATTTTTGAGGGCAACCTGTATAATGAGATTCGGACCCGTCGCGGGCTGGCATACGCGGTTGGCAGCGGTTTGAGCGACGGCTATCGAATTCCCGGTATTCTCTATGCTTACGCCATAACCCGCGCGGACGCCACCGGACAGGTGATCGAACTGATCTTGGCGGAGATGGAAAAAATCCGTGAAGTTCAGATTACTACCGGGCACGCTAATCGCGTACGGGATGGCGCCGTAAACCGGGCTGTCTTCAGGCACACCTCGGCTTCTGCGATTGCGGGCAGAAATGCGGTTGACGATCTGTTAGATATTGACCCTGGCTTTTTTGAAAAACAACTGGAGAAAATTCAGGTTCTAACACCGGGGAATCTTTTGTTTTACGCCTTTGATTACCTGCGCCCGGAGGAGGTAGTCATTGTGGTGGTGGGTTACGCGCCCATGTTCGACAAGAAGCTGGAAGAATTCGGCGAGGTGATTCTGGTTGAGCTTGAACAGTAAGAGATTATTCCGGCAAGTCCGGTGCAGCCCGTGACAGGCAGCGAGTTCCTTTGTTTGCAATAAACAATGGAATAATCCGGCCCTCCGGGAGGAGAATAGGCCCGCCGGTAGCATAATTAACTCTCCGGCAGGATAATAACTCCTTCCGGAGGGCTTTCTTTTTCACCGGCGTCAGGGAAGGAGGAGTATAATATAGGGCGGCGGCAGGAGAACCGGCAGAAGAATGAGAATATAAAAAGGAAAAGACCGGCTGCTTTTGGGGCCTGCGCGCGGGCCAGGCGCGCGTGGAAGGCAAAGAGGGTGATCCCATGATTGAACTGGGAAGACTTGATTCTATTTTGGAAGAATTGGCCCCGGCAAAAAACGCCGACCCCTACGACCTCCCGGGTTATCAAGTAAAGCCCGAAGGACGGGAGAAGGTGGAAAAGATCGGGGTCTGCGTTGACCCCACGGAACGCAATATTCTCGCTGCCGCCCAAAAGGGTGTGGAACTCCTGATTTCCCACCATCCCTGGCAAGGAGAGGCAGCGGGGGAACTGGCGGCAAAGGGGATGGGCCTCTATAAACTGCACAGTGCCTGGAACAGGGCGCCGGAAGGGAATAATATTACCCTTGCCCGGCTTTTGAACCTTTCGGATCTGGAGACAGCGGGTGATGTGGTTTTTGGGATGACGGATTTGAGTTTAAAAGAACTGCTCACCTGTTGCCAACGGATCCTGGAGGTAAACGTCATCCCGTACAGCGGGGATTTGAACGCCCGGATCACCAGGGTGGCAATAGTTCCCGGCCCGGGGTTTTTCCCTGTTTATAGGGAGGCCTGGGATGAGTGGCTGGCCGCTGGGTGTAATTTGATTCTCTCTTCGGAATTGAGCCGTTACAGTATAAATTATTTTGCCCGTCATGGCGTAAGCCTGATTGATTTGGGCCACAGCCTGATGGCTAAGCCGGGGATGAAACACCTGGCTTATCTTTTACAAAACCGCTTAAAGGCCTTCGATTGTCAAGTGGAATTCTTTCCCCATCTTTATACTGCCGATTATTCCATCGGTTTTGTTTACCCGGGTTTGGGAGAGTTGGCAGCAGAAAGGGAGGATTAACAGTGATTCTTGTAATGGATGCGGGAAATACCCAGATTTTCCTGGGGGTCTATGAGGGGGAAAAACTCCTTGCCAACTGCCGGCTGACAACAGAACGGCAAAGGACGGCCGATGAGTACGGCCTGTTTTTAATGGATTTCCTGGCCAACAGAGGTCTTGCCGCCGGGAAGGTCGAAGCGGTGGTCCTGGCCAGTGTTGTCCCGCCGCTCACCTCTGCCATGATCGAAATGGCCCGGGTATATTTCCACTGTGAACCGTTGGTAGTGGGACCGGGGATTCGTACCGGCCTCTCCATCCGTTATGAAAACCCCCGGGAGGTAGGAGCGGACCGGGTGGCCAATGCCGTGGCGGCGGTACGCCTTTACGGAACACCGGTGATCATTGTTGATTTCGGTACTGCGACAACACTCTGCGCCGTCAACGCGGAAGCGGAATACCTGGGGGGAATAATCGTCCCCGGAATTGGGATCTCCGCAGAGGCCCTTTTTCATTATGCCGCCAAGCTCCCCCGGGTGGAACTGAAAAAGCCGCCGCAAGTGATCGGGAAAAACCCCGTAACCAGTATCCAATCGGGGTTGATCTACGGTTATGCGGATCTGGTGGACGGGTTGATCCGCCGCATGATTGGGGAGATGGGCGCCGGGCAACCGCAGGTGGTGGCCACCGGCGGCTATTGCCGGATAATAGCTGAGGAGTCGCAGATGATCCAGATTGTAAACCCCGTTTTGACCCTGGAAGGATTGAGATTCATTTATCACCTTAACGCCAAGGAGGAATAGGTTAATGGCCAATGAAACCGGGCACGGCGAAACCGCCGTCCTGGTCGTCACAGCCGGCGACGGGCGGGAAGAGATGGCCGGCGCCGCGCTGGAGGAGATTAAAGAGTTGGCGGTCTCGGCGGGCGCACTGGTGGCCGCGGTTCTTTCACGCCGCAACCAACGGCCGGATCCCGCCTTTTTCCTTGGCCCCGGCAAAATTGAAGAGTTACGGCAGTTGGTCCGGGTGCACCGGGCCGATCTGGTGATTTTTGATGACGAACTGACCCCCGCCCAGGCCGGAAACTTGGAAGAGGTCCTGGAGACCAAAATTGTTGACCGGACCGGTTTAATCCTGGACATCTTCGCCCAGCGGGCGCAGACCAGGGAGGCTAAACTCCAGGTGGAAAAGGCCCAATTGGAATACCTCCTCCCCCGCCTCTCCGGAAAAGGGGAGATCCTTTCCCGTCTGGGCGGGGGAATTGGCACCCGGGGCCCGGGCGAGACAAAGCTCGAAACCGACCGGCGCAAGCTCCGGCGCAGGATGGCCGTGGTCAACAGCAGGTTAAAGAAGGTCCGCGCCCAACGCCACTTGCAGCGGGCCCCCAGGGAAAAAAAGGCCTGGCCGGTGTTGGCTTTGGTCGGATACACGAGTGCCGGGAAGTCCACGCTTTTTCGGGCGATCACCGGTACCGAAGTGGAAGTTTCGGAACGGCTCTTTGCCACCCTTGACCCGGCCCTCCGCCGGGTGGTTCTCCCCAACCGGCAGGAGGTTTTCCTCGTCGATACCGTCGGTTTTATCAGAAGACTCCCCCACCAGTTGGTGGAGGCCTTCCGGGCGACCCTGGAAGAGACCTCCCATGCCGATCTCCTCCTGCACGTGGTTAACCTGGCCGCCCCCAATGTCGACGAGGAGTTTAACGCAGTCATTGAGGTCCTGCGCCAGTTGGGTATTGAGGATAAACCGCGGATAACGGTTCTCAACAAAAAGGATTTAATCAGTAACGAGTTTACCATCGCCCGGTTGGAACGGGTTTATCCGGAAGCAGTGGCAATCTCCGCCCTGACCGGCGAAGGCATCCCCCAGTTGCTGGCGAAGATCGTTGACCTTTTGAGCGGCAGGGTTAAGCGGGGGAGGTTTTTCCTGCCGTACAGGGAAGGGGACCTGCTGGCGCTGGTCCATGGAAAAGGCCGGGTTATCAAAGAGGAGTACCTCCCGGACGGGGTGGTCCTTGACGCTGAGCTTCCCTCTGTTTGGTTCAACCGGTTAGAAAAATACCTGGCCCGGCGGCAGGCGTAGCCCGTTATTACTCATATAGCAATACCTAATGAAACATTAATTTAATAAAGCATAATATTTTCCCCCGTCGCATAAGGTAGATTGATCATTCTCTGCGCGGCGATGGAGGGAAAAGATGAAACAGGCCCTCAGCGGTCTTTTTCTTTTTTTGGTGGTTTTTCTAATTCTCATCCCCTATTTGCTCACCCGGCCGCCGCGGCCGCCCGCTGAGAAACTCACCGTCCACCTTTTCTTGACCGAACGCGGCCAGTTACGCCGTTTGGAGTTGGAAGAATACCTGATCGGGGTGGTGGCCGGTGAAATGCCGGCTTCTTTCGGCCTGGAGGCCCTGAAAGCCCAGGCGGTGGCGGCCCGTACCGTAACGGTCAAGCGGATGCGGGCCTTTGGTGGCCGGGGGTCTTCCTCCCACCCCCAGGCCGATCTCAGCGACGACCCCGGTGAGAGCCAGGCTTGGCTTTCCCGGAGGGATATGCTGAAAAAATGGGGTTTCCGGGAATATTTGCGGAACCGGGCCCGGATTACGGAGGCGGTGAAAAGCACAGCAGGGCTGGTTTTAACCTATAAAGGGGAATTGATCGATGCGGTCTACCATTCCACCAGCGGCCCGCGGACGGAGAACGCCGGGGAGATCTGGGGTAAGGACCTGCCCTACCTGCAGAGTGTGACCTGCTCCTTTGGAGAGCATTCACCAAAATACAAAGGGGAAAAAGCCTTTTCTTATGCGGAGTTCTGGACGAAGCTGGGGATGGAACCGGCAAGCGCCCCCCCCGACCTGCGTATCCTGGAATACACCGCCGGCGGGCGGGTAAAAACCCTCACGGTCAACGGCCGCAAAATGCACGGGGAAGTTTTCCGCCGTCTGTTGGGGCTTAACTCCTCCTGTTTCTCCTGGCGCCTGTCAGCCGGTGGTATCCTCTTCCAAACCACCGGTTACGGGCATGGGGTCGGGCTCTGCCAGTACGGGGCGGACGGCTTGGCCAGGAAGGGCTGGGATTTCCGTTCGATTCTAAAATATTATTACCGGGGGGCGGAGATTGTCCGGTTGCAGATTCGTGGATAATAATGGCGCCTTTGGGAAGACTATCTTCCGGAGGTGTTCATTATGGACTGGAGGTATCTCCGCCATTTTTGGCGATCTTTCCGCCTCGTCTTACGAAAATGGATGCTTGCTGCCGTGCGCACTGGGGAAAAGATCCGGGACAACCCCTTGCCGTTTCGCCGGTTGGCCCTTTTTTTCCTCGCCGGGGTGCTTTTTCTGTCAGCGCTGGTTTGGGGTTTTACCCGCCGGGTAACCGTTGATAAACCGGTCCCCCTCAGTTTGGAAGAAGATTTTTACAGCGAAGGTCCTCTTCCCGGGGACGCACAGATCGCAGGAAGCGGTTCCGGACGCGCACACGTACCTGAAAACGAAAGCGGGCGTGAGCAAGCACTCGCGCCGGGGAGCGTCCGCACACCCGGGGAATTGGCTGGAGAAGAACCTATGCCCAACGCGGTTAATCTCTCCCGGATGCAGGAGGAGATTACCGAACTTAAGCACCGGGTCCAGGAATTGGCGGGGGAAAAGGAGAAGGGCGCTTGGGAAGAGTCGGCTGTCCCGGCTTTTGGCCGGCCGGTGCAAGGCCGGCTGTTACGCAGCACTGGCTGGCACAGGTACGGGAATGAGTGGCGTTACCATACCGGGGTTGACCTTTCCCTCCCGGCCGGGCGCAATGTGATGGCGGCTGCCGCCGGCAGGGTGCGGGAGATCCGGAACGACCCTTTACTCGGCTGGGTGGTGACGATTGACCACAACGGCGGGTGGAGCAGTCTTTACGGCCACCTGAGCGAGGTGATGGTCACCCCCGGTTTCCAGGTACAAAAAGGGACGGTGCTGGGGAAAAGCTCCGCCAGTACCTGCGGGTCGGAACCGGGGATCCATTTCAGCCTCTACCACCACGGGAATCCGGTGGATCCGCTTTCCGTCATTCCCAGCCTTGCCGATTGACCGGCGGCCCGGGGAAAAACCCGGCGGCAAGGGGAAGTTGCGTTTCTTTTTGGGCAGCCCGCCTGGTAACGGGAGAGACAGTTCACCGGCGAACACCGGAAAAAACCGGCCGGAAAGGCGAGTTTTTGGAAAAGGTATATTGCCCCTGCCCAGCCCATATAATTTACTGAAAAAGCGCAAAGGGTGGGGAAGATGAAGGATTATATTCAAAAGAGGGTTTTGGACCTCAGTCACTATATCACAGAGAAAAACGCCACCGTGCGACAGGCCGCCGGCTATTTTGGGGTTAGCAAGAGCACAGTTCATAAAGACGTGACCGAAAGATTGCCGGGGATCAATAAAGTCCTGGCCAAAGAGGTCAAAAGGGTTTTAGAGATTAACAAGGCGGAGAGGCATATCCGGGGGGGAGAGGCGACAAGACGAAAATACCAGGCGAAACAAGAAGGACGCGTAAAAAAAGGAGGATATTCCATTAAAACGTAGAATTCTCAATTTAATAATTACTGTTTCACTCCGGAAGGGGAGGTAAAAGAGGGTTATGCTAAATTTAAGTACAGACATTGGAATTGACTTGGGAACAACCAGCACCCTAGTTTACGTGCGCGGCAGAGGGATACTGATCAGGGAACCTTCCGTAGTGGCACAGGATAAGGAGACCGGCAAGATTCTGACTGTGGGCGAGGAAGCGCGGAAGATGATTGGCCGCACACCCGGGAATATCATTGCGGTCCGCCCGTTGAAAGACGGGGTCATAGCGGATTATGACATTACCGAGGACATGCTCAGGTACTTCATTGAGAAAGTCAGTCCCAAACCCCGCTTCTTCCGGCCTCAGGTGGTTGTCTCCATTCCTTCCGGAGTAACCAGCGTGGAAAAACGGGCAGTCCTGGAAGCGTCGATGCAGGCGGGGGCAAAACATACTTATTTAATTGAAGAGACAATGGCCGCCGCCCTCGGGGCGGGGATCAATGTCTTTGAACCCAGCGGCAATATGATTGTGGATGTGGGCGGGGGAACCACCGGGATCGCCATCATCTCCCTGGGCGGCATTGTGGTCAGCGAATCGCTCAGGGTCGGCGGGGACAAGTTCGATGAGGCGATTATTAAATACATAAAGAAAATGTACAACCTGATGATTGGCGAGAGGACCGCAGAAGAACTGAAATTGGAGATTGGCTCGGCTTATCCCGAGGGAGAGGGGAAAGCCATGGAAGTCCGGGGAAGGGACTTGGTTACCGGGCTGCCGCGGACCATCACCTTCACCTCGGCCGATTCTTTCCAGGCCCTCTCCGAACCGATCACCGCCATCATCGACGGGATCAAATCGGTTTTGGAGCGTACCCCTCCGGAGCTGGCCTCCGACATTGTGGAGAAGGGAATCGTCTTAACCGGGGGCGGATCTTTACTGGATGGTTTCACAAAACTATTAAGTGAAGAGACCGGCATACCGATACATTTAGCAGAGGACCCTTTATCCTGTGTTGTATTGGGCGCCGGGAAAGTTCTGGAAAGTGCAGACGGGCTAAAGAGCAGCCTGATTGTGGGCAGCCGGTCTCTATAAAAAGGCGCTTTTTGAGAAAACACAGAAAAGCCGGGTCGTCGCCGGCTTTTTTCTTTTCCGAAAGGAGGTGAGAATTTGTACCGAGGCCTGTATACCGCAGCCAGCGGCATGAACTTGCAACTTTACCGGCAGGATGCGATCGCCAACAACCTGGCCAATATTGATACCACCGGTTATAAAAGGGACGAAGCAATCGGCATGTCTTTCCGGGAAAGACTTCTTTATGCCCTCGACCGGCAAGGGGTTGTGCCGATCGGCTATACCTCCCCCGGGGTACAGGTGGATGAGGTCTATACCGATCTTCGCCCCGGCAGTTACCTGGTGACCGGTAACCCACTGGATTTGGCCCTTTCCGGGGATGGGTTTTTCATGGTCGACGGGCCTGGCGGCCCCTACTTGACCAGGAACGGGAGTTTTAGCCGGGACGCCGAAGGTTTCCTGGTGACTGCTGAAGGCGAATACGTCCTGGGTGAATACGGGATCATCCCCCTGCACGGGGAGAAGGTGGAGATTACTGAAGACGGCATAGTTTACGTGGATGATCTGCCGGTTGAGCGGATCCTCGTCGTCAGGCCGGAAAACCCTGCCGCCCTGGAAAAGGTGGGGCATAACCGGTTCCGGCTACAAGGCGGCTGGCAGCCGGCGGGAGAAGAAACCCTGGTGCTCCAAGGCCAACTGGAAAGGGCTAATGTTAACGCCGTGCAGGAAATGGTGAAGATGATCGAAGTGACCAGGGCCTACGAGACCAACCAGAAGGCCGTTTTGGTCATGGACGAACTGATGCGGGCAGCAACCGAGTTGGCCCGCGTCTAGGAGGATGAAGGGTACGCGCGGAAACGGGCTGTGAAACGTGGCCCGTGAAAATCGAAAAATTACTGGACAGGGGCCGGACCGCTTCGCGGAAGCCCTAAAGAGTCATCGACCGACTGAGATGACTTCACTCACCCCCGTGGCGCGGGCACGCGTGTAAGTGCGCGCGCACCGGGCGCGAAACACGCCATGCATGGGCTATACGGGACTACCCGTTCGGGTTGCCCCATGCCGGCGCGGGAGGTTTGCGCACGGGAGAATAGCCACCCCTGTCCATGACAAGGGTGGCTTATTAATTACGGGGTAAAATTTTTCACAGGAGGGGATAGGGATGATTAGAGCATTATGGACTGCCGGGTCAGGGATGAACGCCCAGCAGATGAATATTGATGTTATCGCCAACAACCTGGCCAACGTCAATACCACCGGGTATAAAAAGGTCCGCCTGGAGTTCCAGGATCTTTTATACCAGACGATACGCGTAGGCGGGACCGCGTCGGCTCAGGGGACCATGACCCCCGTGGGCCTTCAGGTTGGCCACGGCGCCCGGGCGGTCGCCAGCAACCGGATTTTTAGCCAGGGCGACCTGATCCAGACGAACAACGCCCTGGACCTGGTGATTGAAGGCGACGGCTTCTTCCAGATCCTGTTGCCGGACGGGACAACCGCCTATACCCGGGACGGCACATTCAAACTGGATGGGGAAGGGAGAATTACCACCGCCGACGGGTTTATTTTACAACCGGAGATCACAATCCCGGAGAATACCACTTCCATTGTTTTCGGAAATGACGGCACAGTCAGCATCAGACTCGAGGGGGAGGATCACTGGGAGGAGATCGGCCAGATTGAATTGGTCCGTTTCCTTAACCCCGCAGGCCTGGAGAGTATCGGTAAGAACCTCTTCCGGGCGACAGCCGCCGCCGGCCGTCACCAATATGGCACCCCGGGATTGGACGGGTTTGGTACCATCGCCCAGGGAATGCTGGAGATGTCCAATGTCAAGACCATTGAAGAGATGGTTAATATGATCACCGCGCAAAGGGCGTATGAGATCAATTCCAACGCCATCAGGGCGGCGGATGAGATGTTACAGGTGGCCAACAACCTGAAGAGGTAGGAACGAGACGGC
>JAAYGG010000080.1 GCA_012727895.1 Bacillota bacterium | reverse complement strand
TATATGTCTTTGCGCTCTTTGCCAAAGCCGTCTACCGCCAGCGGGACCTGCTTTTTGTCCCGGTTTGCCTGGGCAACGACCGTCACCAGCAGGAAAAGTTGGCCCTTAAGGTCAAGGCACGTTTGTGCGACCCCCGTGGACGGCTGGTCTGGAAAGACCAATGGAGCGTGGAAATAGGAGCGGACGAGAAAACCCGGGTTCTGGGGAGCATCTCCGTCTTGTTAATGGAAAAAGGCATATACACTCTGGAACTGGTCTGGGATGACGAGGAAAGAGAGGGGGAAACCGTCGAAAACATTTATCATATTAAAGTTTTATGAACCGAGATTAATCTTTTGTAACCGGAAATTTTCCTCTTGACAACCCCCCGCGAATTAAGGTATGATTTATAATCAAACACCCAAAAAGAAATACCCCAAGCGCAAAAGCGATGAAGGAGAGGAGTAGACCGGTAAAGGCTGAAGAGAGCCGGCGGGGGGTGCAAGCCGGCGCCGGGTGCCGGTTGAAGGTCGCTCCGGAGCTGCCGGGCTGGAAAAACGGAGGCGCGCGTGGAAAAAGACGCGCCAGTTTGAGTACAGCCGGCCGGACCTGGCCGTTACCGGGAAGTGTTCGACACTTGCCAAGTGTGCCGGCTGCGAGGCCGCACAGAAGCAGGGTGGTACCGCGGAATCTCCGCCCCTAGCAGGGCGGATTTTTATTTCTTGCAATTTGGAGGAGAAAGCCATGAAGATCACAGGCGCACAGGCTGTAGTAGAGAGTTTACGGCGGGAAGGCGTTGAGGTAATCTTCGGTTATCCCGGCGGTGCGGTGATCCCGATTTATGACGCTATGTATCAGGCGGGATTCCGGCATATTTTAACCCGCCACGAACAGGCGGCAGCCCATGCGGCCCATGGTTATGCCCGCTCCACCGGGAAGGTCGGGGTTTGTATCGCCACTTCCGGACCGGGCGCCACCAACCTGGTGACCGGTTTGGCCACAGCCTATATGGACTCCGTGCCCATAGTGGCCTTTACCGGCCAGGTGGCCACCGGCTTGCTGGGGCGGGACTCCTTCCAGGAGGCCGATATCACCGGGATTACCATGCCGATTACCAAACACAACTACCTGGTGAAAAGGGTGACGGACCTCCCCGCCATTATCAAAGAGGCCTTTTACATTGCCGGTACCGGCCGGCCCGGGCCGGTGCTCATCGACATCCCGAAGGACGTCAGTACAAACCTGGTGGATTTTTACTATCCGGAACAGGTAAATTTGCCCGGTTATAGGCCGGTGTACGAAGGAAACGCCAGGCAGATCAAGGCCGCCGCCGCCCTGATCCAGGAGGCGAAAAAGCCGGTGATCTATGCCGGCGGCGGGGTCATCATCTCCGGTGCGGAAGAAGAACTGCTGCGCCTGGCCGAGACGATCCAGGCCCCGGTGGCCACAACCCTGATGGCCCTTGACGCCTTCCCCGGCGATCACCCGCTCTCCCTGCGTATGCTGGGAATGCACGGCACGGCCTATGCCAACTTCGCGGTGACCGAGGCCGATCTGATTATCGCCGTTGGCGCCCGTTTTGACGACCGGGTTACCGGGAAGGTGGATACCTTTGCGCCTAACGCCAAGATATTACAGATCGATATCGACCCGGCGGAGATCGGGAAAAATGTCCGGGCGGATCTGCCGATTGTTGGAGATGTCAAGCGGGTCCTCGCCGAACTGGTGCCTTTGCTCCCGCGCCAGGAGCACGAGGCCTGGTTGGAGCAGATCGCGGAGTGGAAGAGAAAATACCCGCTCACCTATGACCAGCAGGAGGACCTCATCGCCCCGCAGATGGTGGTGGAGACCCTGTCCGAACTGACCCGCGGGGAGGCAATCATCTGCACAGAAGTGGGTCAGAATCAGATGTGGGCGGCGCAATTCTATTGCTTCAAAAAGCCGCGCTCCTTCATCACCTCCGGGGGCCTCGGGACCATGGGCTTTGGCTTCCCGGCAGCGGTCGGGGTGCAGATTGCCAACCCGGACCGGCTGGTGGTGGATATCGCCGGGGACGGCAGCTTGCAAATGAATATTCAGGAACTGGCTACGGTAGCCACGTATAAGCTGCCGGTGAAGATCATCCTCTTGAACAATTGTTATCTGGGGATGGTCCGGCAGTGGCAGGAGATCTTCTGTGAGAAAAGGTATGCCGCCACCGAATTACAGAACCCGGATTTCTGCAAGCTGGCAGAGGCATACGGCATAAAAGCCTTGTCCGTGGAGAAACCGGAGGAGATCCGGCCCAAGCTGGAAGAGGCATTGAATTACGACGGGCCGGTCCTGGTCGACTGCCGGATCAACCCGGAGGAGAACGTCATGCCGATGGTTCCCCCGAATGCGGCGATTTACGATATGTTGGGGGTGGAGAAATGAAGAAGCATTCGCATACATTGGCTATCCTGGTGATGAACAACCCGGGCGTCATGGCCCGGATCGCCGGCTTGTACAGCAGAAGAGGGTATAATATAAGCAGTCTTGCCGTGGGTGAAACGGAGGACCCGAGGATTTCCCGGATCACCCTGGTGGTGGAGGCGGAAGACGAGAACGAACTGGAGCAGATCACCAAACAGCTCTACAAGTTGATTGATGTGATCAAACTTAGCGACATCACCAAGGATGACGCGGTGGAGAGAGAGTTGGCCCTAATCAAGGTTCATTGCAACTCCACAAACCGTTCGGAGATCCTGCAGATTGTTGATATCTTCCGGGCCAAAATCGTTGATGTCTCGCAAGAGGGGGTTATTATTGAAGCGACCGGGGATAGCGACAAGATCCAGGCCATATTGGATCTGTTGCGACCCTTCGGGATCAGGGAGATTGCCCGGACCGGTAAAGTCGCCCTTGTCCGTTCGGCGGCCGGCCGCTAAGGGCGGCCGCCTTAACTTTGCGCTTGCGCGCTACATAAGGAGGAGAGGAAAAGAATGAAGATCTATTATGACCGGGATGCGGATTTAGGAGTACTTAAAGGGAAGACCATTGCAGTCATCGGGTACGGGAGCCAGGGGCATGCCCAAGCCCAGAACCTGCGGGACAGCGGGCTTTCCGTGATCGTGGCCGAAGTTCCCGGGAGCCCCAATTATGGGGCGGCGGTGGAAGACGGCTTTAAGCCCGTATCGGCGAAAGAGGCCGCGGCCCAGGCGGATATCATTCAGATGCTGGTCCCCGACGAGGTCCAGGCCGCGGTCTACCAGAACGAGATCGCCGCGGAGATGAAAAAAGGCAAGACCCTCGTCTTTTCCCACGGTTTCAATATCCACTTCAACCAGATCGTCCCACCGCCGGAGGTGGATGTGATCATGGTGGCCCCCAAGGGCCCGGGTCACCTGGTACGCCGGGTCTTCACCGAGGGCGCCGGTGTTCCCTGCCTCATCGCCGTGCACCAGGATGCCTCCGGTAAGGCTAAAGAGACCGCCCTTGCATACGCCAAGGGGATCGGCGGCGGCCGTGCCGGGATCCTGGAGACCACCTTTAGAGAGGAGACCGAGACCGACCTCTTCGGCGAGCAGGTGGTCCTCTGCGGCGGGGTGACCGAATTGATCAAAGCCGGCTTCGATACCCTGGTGGAAGCGGGCTACCAGCCGGAGATCGCCTACTTCGAGTGTTTGCATGAGCTGAAACTCATTGTCGACCTCATTTATGAAGGCGGTATTGCCCGGATGCGGTATTCCATCAGCGATACGGCGGAATACGGGGATCTGACCAGGGGCAAGCGGATTATCACCGAGGAAACCCGGAAGGAAATGAAGAAGATCCTCCAGGAGATCCAGGAAGGCAAATTCGCCCGGGAATGGATCCTGGAGAACCGGGCCGGCCGTCCCAGCTTTACCGCGCTCCGCCGCCGCGAAGCCGAGCACCCCATCGAAAAAGTCGGGCAGGTACTGCGCGATATGATGTCCTGGATTAGGAAATAGCCGGTGTTTCCAGGCCCGGCCTTACCCGTTTGCTTGATTTCTTGTTCTTGACTTTTTGCCGGATGCGGGATATAATACAAAATAAATTTTCCATAAAGAGAAACGGCAATGACAGGCGGTTGACCTTCGTGGAAGGCAAAGAGAGCCGGCGGTTGGTGGAAGCCGGTCCGGAAACGGGGGGATTTCCCAGCCTGGAGCTGCCGGGCGGAACCCACAGGCTCGCGGTGCGCGTTTGCCTCCGGGCCGGCGCCTGCTGGAGCGGGGTGGCAGTAAGCCCGGCCGCCTGGTGCGTTATCACCAAGACACATATGGCTGTCCGTGCCTGCGGGCGCCGGACAGGTATGTGCCGGTGAGTCCCTGCCTGTGAGGGCGGGGAGAAGAAGGGTGGCGTCACGGGTCCTCTCGTCCCTTATGGACTGGGGACCTTTTGTTTTTAACCCAATAAAGTAGGAGGTATCTGGGAAATGAAAGTATTGGTACTGGATAATGTCTCCGAAAAGGCTGTCGCTGTCCTGAAGGAAAACGGGATCGAAGCGGATGTTTCCCCAACCCTCCCCCTAGAGGAACTCTGTGCGAAAATCCCGGCCTATGACGGGATGATCGTCCGCAGCCAGACCAAGGTCACCGCTGAAGTAATTGACGCGGCGAAAAACATGAAAGTAATCGGCCGTGCCGGAGTCGGGGTGGACAATATCGATGTCAATGCGGCCACACGGAAAGGGATTATTGTCATGAACGCCCCGGACGGGAATACCATTTCCACGGCTGAACACACAGTGGCGATGATCATGGCTCTGGCCCGTAATGTCCCTCAGGCCCACGCCAGCCTGAAAGAGGGGAAATGGGACCGGAAGAAATATACCGGTGTGGAGGTTAACGGCAAGACCCTGGGGATAATCGGGATGGGCCGGATCGGTACGGAAGTGGCCCGCAGGATGCAGGGGATGGGCATGAACATACTGGTGATGGACCCGTTCCTGACAACGGAGAAAGCGACGATGACCGGGGTACGCCTGGTGGATCTCGATACGCTGCTGGCCGAGGCGGATTTTATCACCATTCACACGCCGTTAACCGCGGAAACAAAAGGGCTGATCAACGCGGAGAACCTGAAGAAGGTGAAGAAAGGGGTACGGATCATCAACTGCGCCCGTGGCGGGATCGTTGATGAAAATGCCCTGGCCGATGCGATTGAAGCCGGGGTGGTGGCCGGGGCCGCCCTGGACGTTTATTCCGAGGAACCCCCGACCAACCGGCGGTTGATTGAACTCCCGCAAGTGGTCGTCACCCCGCACCTAGGGGCTTCAACCGCAGAAGCCCAGGTGAATGTGGCGGTGGATGTGGCGGTGGAGATGAGCCGCGCCTTGAAAGGGGAGCCCTTTAAGAACGCCGTCAATATTCCCAGTGTCCGTCCGGAAGTCTTGAACGCCCTCCGCCCGTATTTTTCCCTCGCCGAGAAACTGGGGATGCTCGCCATCCAGTTGGTCGACGGGCGACTGGAGCGGGTGGAAGTCGAATACTTCGGGGAGATCGCCGGGTATGAAGCGGCGCCCCTGACCAACCTGGTCCTCAAAGGGGTCCTCATGCGGGTGATGGAGGAAGAAGTAAACCTGGTCAACGCCGCTTTCCTTGCGAAACAGCGGGGGATCAAGATCTCCGAACGTAAAGAAACAGCGGATAAGGATTATAACAACCGGATTGTCGTCCGGGCTTTCGCCAACGGCGACCAGCGAGTGGTGGCCGGGACCCTTTTCCGGGAGAAGGATGAACGGGTGGTGGAGATCGACGGCTACCACTTTGAGGTGGTCCCCCACGGGAACCTGATCATCGCCCCCCACCTGGACCAGCCGGGGATTATCGGCCAGGTTGGGAATATCCTGGGCGCCGCCGGGATCAACATCGCCTTTATGCAAGTAGGCCGGAAAGAAGTGGGCGGCACGGCGATTATGGTCCTGACCGTTGATAACCCGGTACCGGAAGAGATTGTGAAGAAGATTGCGGAAGTAAAAGGGATCAAAAGCGCCCGGTTGGTGGAGCTATAAAAGCGGTATAAAAATATAAGAGCAAATATAAAAGCAGGGTATGAGTGAAAAAGCGTAGAAAAGGATATAGCAAAGCGATATAACAAAGCAGGGTGGAAAGAGGATGAATCCCGGGGAAAACCCCGGGATTTTTTTGTCGATCTTGCCCGCGCGGGGCCTCGCCCTTATTTCATGCTACATCCGGTTTAGTACAGAAGGAGCCCCAATAGGGCGGCAAGGCCTATGACCGGGAGCGGGCGCAGCTTCCCGGTTATTAGGAGGAGGAAAGCGGCGAAGCTGATGGAGAAAGCCCTAAAATCGACCAGCACCGGCCGGCCCAGGACCAGGACGGCGCTGAAGATCAGGCCGATCACCGCCGGGCGGATGCCGGAAATAACCGCCCTCACCAGGGGGGAAGTACGGAAATGCTGAAAAAGGCCGGCAATAATCAGGATCAGCACGACCGAAGGGGCGATCACACCCAGGGTGGCGGCGGCGGCCCCCGGGATTCCCGCCACCTTATACCCGATATAAGTGGCGGAGTTAATCGCCACCGGTCCCGGCGTCATTTCGGCAATGGCAATAATATCGAGGAACTCCTCCAGGGTTAACCATTGCCGGGCAATGATGAATTCCGCGCGCATCAAGGGGATCATGGCATAACCGCCGCCAAAGGCCGCCAGGCCGATCCGGGCGAAGGAAAGGAAAAGGTCGCAAAGGCGGGCCAGGAGGATCATGGATCCTCACCGCCCTTGCCCGCGGTTCCGGGGAAGAAAGAATAGAAGAGGCCGGCGCCGGCCGCGGCAATAATCACCAGGAAAGGGTTGAGCCCGGCGTAGTAGACAAGGATGAAAGCGGCGCCGGCCACAACCACCGTAAAGGCGTTACGTATAACCTTCCTGCCGAGGAGAAAGACGGCGTAGGCGATTAGACCCACGACCGCCGGTCTTATACCCATAAAAACCTTGATGAGCAGCGGGTGTTGGGCAAAACGGGTAAAGACGGCGGCAACAGCCAGGATAACGAGGAACGAAGGGAGCACCGCCCCGGCGGTAGCCGCCAAGGCCCCGGGGATCCCTGCCAGTTGCCGGCCGATAAAGACCGCGGTGTTGACCGCCAGCGCCCCGGGGACCGACTGGGTGAGGCTGAGGATATCCAAAAACCCTTCATCCGAGACCCATTTTTCCCGTTCGACCACGGTTTCGCGGATTAAAGGCAGCATGGCGTAGCCGCCGCCAAAGGTGAAGGCGCCGATTTTCAAGAAAGCAAGGAAAATTTTGCCTGGCGGCGGACCGGTTCTTCTCATCTCATCCCTATCCTTTCAAAAGAGAGCCCCTTTTATTTCTCTACCCTGTACAGTTAATCCTCTCCGTATGGCAAGGTTTTACCTCTTTTTTATGTCTCCAGAAAGGGCGTGCACGCCTGCCCGGTCCACTCCCTTCCCTGCGGGAACAAGGAAGCGGCGCACAGGATGGCCCCGGGCATAAGCGGTCAAAATCTGCTTGACAAGGGTGGGTGCTTCCCGTATAATATTAGCAAACTTGGATGCAATACGAAAAAAGGCGATGACGAGGACCAGTAGGAAAGGACCGCGGGTCCAGAGAGCCGGTGGGTGGTGAAAACCGGTACCGGCGGCTTTCCGAACTCCCCTCACCAGCCGCGCAGGTGAAGTCATCAATTTTCTGCGCTGCGTGCAGAAAATTGAATTATAGAATTTCAGTAGCCTGCGCCGGGGGATCGTAAGATCCGGCCCGTTACAGCGAAGGGTGGAGCCATAACCTGCGTGGTGTGGTTCTTACCCGGTGAGCCTGGTACCGTGAGGTATCCGGGAAATAGGGTGGTACCACGATGCCCCTCGTCCCTATCCGGGACGGGGGGCTTTTATTATCTGAGAGAAAGGAGACAAAGCCATGAGAATGATCAGGATTTTCGACACCACCCTGCGGGATGGTGAACAATCGGCAGGGATCAACCTCAATGTCGAAGAGAAATTGGAGATCGCCAAGCAACTGGCGAAGCTAAATGTGGATGTGATCGAAGCGGGGTTTGCCGTGGCCTCCCCCGGCGATTTCCAGAGCATAAAAGAGATCGCCAAACAGGTTAAAGGGCCGGCCATCTGTTCCTTGGCCCGGGCGGTCCCGCGCGATATTGAACTGGCCTGGGAAGCGGTGAAAGAGGCCGAGCGCCCCTATATCCACACATTTATCGCCACCTCGCCCATACACATGGAGTACAAACTCAGGAAAAAACCGGATGAGGTAGTGGAGATGGCGGTGGACGCGGTCAAACAGGCCGCAAAACTCTGCCCGGAGGTGGAGTTCTCCGCGGAGGACGCCACCAGGAGCGAATGGGATTTTCTCTGCCGGATCTTTGGCGAGGTGATCAAGGCCGGGGCCACGGTGATCAATATCCCCGACACTGTGGGTTACGCGGTCCCGGAGGAATTCGGGCGGCTCATCAAGTATATCAAGGAGAATACCCCGGGCATCGAGAAGGTGCTTATTTCCGTCCACTGCCACAACGACCTGGGGATGGCGGTCGCCAATTCCCTGGCGGCGGTGGCCAATGGTGCGGATCAGGTGGAATGTACCATCAACGGCATGGGTGAACGGGCCGGGAACGCCGCTCTGGAAGAAGTGGTGATGGCCCTCCATACCCGGAACCAGTATTTCCAAGCGGCAACCGGGATTGTCACCGAACAGATCTACCGGTCAAGCACCCTGGTTTCCACCCTGACCGGTTCCTATGTGCAGAGCAATAAGGCGATTGTCGGCGCCAATGCCTTCTCCCACGAATCCGGGATCCACCAGGACGGGGTCTTAAAGAACCCCTTGACCTACGAGATTATGACCCCGCAGTCCATTGGGCTTCCTTCCAGCCGGTTGGTGCTGGGGAAACACTCCGGCCGCCATGCTTTCAGGGAACGCCTGGAGGAAATGGGCCACCACCTCAGTGACGAAGAGTTGGAAAAGGCCTACCAGCGCTTCTTAGAGGTGGCAGATAAGAAAAAAGAGGTCACCGAGATGGACCTGGAAGCCCTCGTCCGCGGGGAACTTTTGCAGGTGGAGGATGTCTTTACCCTCGAATATTTCCACGTATCCACCGGAAACAACACCCTTCCCACCGCCACGGTACGGGTGAAAAACGGCAGCCGGGTCCTGCAGGAAGCCGCCTGTGGCGACGGGCCGGTGGATGCCCTGTACCGGGCGATTGAGCGGATCACCGGCCTGCAGGGGACTTTAAAGGAATACAGCATCAAAGCGGTTACCGGTGGTAAGGACGCCCTGGGCGAGGTGACGATCCGCATGGAGTATGGCGGCAAATCCTATACCGGGCGCGGGGTCTCCACGGATGTCATTGCCGCCAGCGCCCGCGCGTATATGAATGCGGTCAACAAGATCGCCCGGGAAAACCAGGCGAACCAGGGGAAAGCGTAGAATAAAGGATTTTAATGACGAGCTATAGAAGATAGGGAGCAACAGCAACGGCGGCAGGGACGGCAGCAGCGGGGCGACGGAAGCAACGTGCGCCATGGCCGCAGGGGAAGCGGTAAGAGGGTAATAATAGCAGAAAGAGCCTGGGTACAAAGGAGCCAGAAAAAAGGGTGAAACCAGTGAAGCCTTTAGTCCTTTTGACCACGGTTAATTCAAAATTTGTCCATACGGCCCTGGCCTTATACGCCCTCCGCTCCTATTGCCGGCAGGAGTTGCCGCAACTGCCTGCGGAGATCCGGGTGGAAGAGTTCCACATTAACCAGGAACCCGGCTGGATTTTGGGGGAGATCTACCGGCGGCAGCCAAAAGTGGCGGCGTTCTCCGTCAACATCTGGAACCTCCAGGTCACCCTGGAACTGGTTGACCGGTTGAAAAAAGTGGCCCCGGAGACCATTATTGTCCTGGGCGGGCCTGAGGCTAGTACCGGCACTGAAGAATTGCTACAAAAAGAACCGGCCGTGGATTACGTTGTCCGGGGCGAAGGGGAGGAGACCTTCTGTGAGCTCCTCCGTTTTCTTCTGAACGGAGAGGGAAGCCCGGAAGGGATTCTGGGCCTGGCTTACCGGGAGGGGACCAAGGTCCGGGTTAACCCGCCCCGCCCGCCCATTAAGGAATGGCCGTTTCCCTATGACCGGGAGGAACTAATCGCCGCCCGCCGCCGCCTGGTCTATTACGAGTCTTCCCGGGGATGCATCTTCAACTGCGCCTATTGCCTCACCGGGTGGGAGCGGGACCCTGTAAGGCACCTGCCGGTCGAAAGGGTCAAGGCGGACCTGACCCGGTTTATTGAGGCCGGAAATACCATTGTCAAATTGGTGGACCGCACCTTCAATCTGGACCGGGAGCGGGCGATGGAGCTGCTGGAATTCATGGCAGAGCGGGGGGAGAACACCCTTTTTCACCTGGAAATTGTCGGGGAATTAATGGACCGGGAGATGGTGGAGTTTTTCCGCCGCGCCCCCGCCGGCCGTTTCCACCTGGAGATCGGGGTCCAATCCACCTGCAGGGAGGCGGTGCAGGCGGTTAACCGCTTTTACCGCCTGGACAAATTGGGTGAGAATATCCGGGGCCTGACGGCCGGGGGGAAGGCCGGGATCCACCTGGATCTTATCGCAGGGTTGCCCGGGGAAGGCCTGGAGACCTTTGCCGAATCCTTTAACTGGACTTACCGGTTGCGCCCGGACGAACTCCAACTGGGTTTCTTAAAGCTCCTCAAGGGCTCGCCCTTACGGGAAAAGGCCGCGGAATACGGGTACCTCTTTACCCGGACCCCGCCCTACGAAATCCTGGGGAACAAATGGCTCAGCTACGGGGATCTCCACCGTTTAAAGGTGATCGAAGAAGTCCTGGGGATCTTCTTCAATTCCCGGCGCTTCCGTTATACCCTCGACTTTTTGCTGGCAAAGGCCGGTTGTTCACCGTGGGAGTTCTATAGCGGGCTGGCCGCTTTTTGGGAAGGCCGGGGTTTATCCGGGAAGAAATTCAAATCCTCCGCCCTTTTTGAGCTTTTCTGGGAATACCTGAGGTCGGCGCCGGAGTTTGCCCCGCTGGCCCCGGCTTTACGCGGTCTTTTAACCTTCGATTATTACCTGGCCGGGGCGGAGGGGCCGGAACCCTCCTGGATACAGCCGCCGCCCGCCGCTTTGGCCGGGCGGTTCCGGGAACTCCTGGCCACGTCCGGGGAAGAATACCGGCGGGTCCTGCCGGAACCCTTCTCCGGGTTTTCCCGTAATGAATTGCGCCGCCGTACCCGAATGCTGCAACTGGCGGTCGACCCGGAGACCATGGAAGAGGAGGAGGTCTTGCTCCTGGTCTACCTGCCGGCGCAGGGAAAACCCTTCTGGCGGCGGTGGCCGGAGGCCACGCCGGCAACCGGGGATGGGGAGAGAGGCGTATTGCAAGACTGGGAAAGCAGAAAGGGGGGCCGGCCGTGAGGCAGGAAAAAGAGGACACCGACCGGCTTGGCCTGGGCGAACTCCGGTTGCACCAGCGCCCGGAGTTTTTTAAATACACAATCGACCCGGTGCTGCTGGCGGCTTTTATCCGGGTTTACCCCCGCCATCACGTGTTGGACCTGGGGACCGGTGTGGGCGTCATCCCCTTGTGGCTGGCGGGTTACCGGGGGGTCCGCCGGGTGACAGGCCTGGAATTACAGGAAGAAATGGCGGCTTTGGCCGCGGCGAATGTCAGCTTAAATAAACTGGAGGAACGGATTAAGATTGTCCAGGGTGATCTGCGGGAACCCCCGCCGGAGATCACCGGGGAACGCTTTGACTGGGTGGTGAGCAACCCGCCATATCGCAAAGCGGGGGACGGTCCGGTATCGGAAAATCCCATTCTGGCCAGGGCCAGGTTTGAAATCACCTGTACACTGGAGGAGGTGGTCGCCGCCGCCGCACGCCTGCTCCGGGAGGGCGGCCAGGCGGCATTGATCCACCTGCCGGAACGTTTGACCGACCTCTTTTACCTTTTCCGGGAATACCGGCTTGAACCCAAGCGGTTGTGTTTGGTTTACCCACGTCCCGGCATGCCGCCGCACCGGGTGTTGCTCGAAGGGCGGAAAGGCGCCCGCGGCGGGCTGAAGGTACTGAAACCCTTTTTCCTCCATTCCGACTCCCCGGAAGCAGGGGAAAAATTCACCCGGGAAATGCTGGAGGTTTACCGCACCGGTAGTTTTCCGCCGTAAAAAAACTGCCGGAGACCCCGTTCCCAAAGGAAACCCTCTCCCATAAATTATAGGAAAGCCTGCGGGAGGGGGGTTTTTATGTTTGTGGATGAAAGATGGCAGCGGCTCTACAGCAACAGGCTGACTGCGAGTTTAAGCTGGGAAATCTTCAGCGCTCGCCGGGCCAGGGTCCAGGTTATTATGGAGTTCTCCTCCTATCACCAGTATTGCCGGAGCAGAACCAGGGAAGCCGTACGGAAACAGGGGGGAAAGATCCTCTATGAATTATCGCTGATCAACAGTATCGCGGCGGAACTCCCGGCCAACGGTTTGCTGGAATTGATCCCCGAAGCCGAGCCGGCCGTGGTCTGGCCGGACGTAACGGCCCGCAGTTGCCTGGATGTGGCAGTGCCGGCGTCGGGAGCCGCCCGTGCCCACCGCTACGGGCTGACCGGAAAGGGGGTTACCGTGGCGGTGATTGACACCGGCATTGATCCCCACCCCGACCTGGTCCGTCCGGAGTCGCGCCTTGCCGGTTGGCATGACCTGGTGGCCGGGAAACCGGAACCTTACGATGATGACGGCCACGGGACCCATGTAGCGGGGATTATTGCCGGTAACGGCTTTGCCTCCGGCGGGAAATATGTGGGGGTGGCGCCCGGGTCGCTCCTGGTCGGTGTAAAAGTCCTGGACCAAGACGGCGGCGGCCCGATCTCCCGGGTAATTGCGGGGATCCAATGGGTGGTGGAGAACAGGAAAAACCTGAATATCAGAGTAATCAACCTTTCCCTGGGCGCGCCTGCGGAAAAGGGGTACAAGAAGGACCCCCTAAGCCGGGCGGTGGAAGAGGCCTGGCGCCGGGGGCTTGTGGTTTGCGTGGCCGCCGGCAACCGGGGCCCCGGCGAAGGGACCATCACCACTCCGGGGATCAACCCGTCGGTGATCACCGTTGGTAGTATCGACGACCAGCGGACCATCCCTCGCCTGGATGATGTGATGACCGACCATTCCAGTAGAGGCCCGACCGTTGACGAACTGGTCAAACCCGATCTGGTCGCTCCGGGCGCCCGGATCACCTCGCTAAAGCCCGGCGGGGAATATACCGCCCTGACAGGGACCTCAATGGCCACCCCGATGGTGGCCGGCGCCGCCGCCCTGATCCTACAGAAACACCCGGGATTCCGCCCGGAGCAAGTAAAACGGCTTTTACTGGAGACTGCGGAGGACCGGGGTTACCACCCCTTGGTCCAGGGCGCGGGCTACCTGGACCTGGTTAAGGCCTTGGGGCTCCCCCCGGAAGAAGCGTAGGCTTCCCCGGGAAAGCTCTCCCTGGAGGAAGAATAAAAAATTACATTTTCAGGATGGCTCTGAGCCAGAGGCCGGCAAAGAAGGCCAGGCTAAAACTGGCCAGGGTCCCAACGAGATAATACTCGGCAAAATCACGGTTGTTCAGCTCTTGATAGCGGGCGATGGACTTGGCGGCCAGGATAAAACCCAAAGCCGGCAGGGATTCGGCTGCCACCAGGGTGAGGAGGATTAGGCGTTCGAGAATGCCCACGGCCTTGCCCAGCCGGCCGTCGGCGGGGGAGATTTTTCCTGTCAGCCATTGCAGGGTTTTTTGGATGAGGATGGCGCCGCCGAAGAGAGTGGCCGTATAGATCACCGCCACCTGCAGGCCTTTGCTTACCATCTTTTCCGCCCAGTCCGCCCCGGGACCACCGGCCGCCAAAGCGGGGATGGTCTCCCCGGGGAAGATTCGGGAGTAGAAACCGAGGACCTCCGGGTCCGGCGCTACCGGGGCAAAGAGGCGGAGGCAGAAAAAGACGACGGCCAGGTGTAACAGTTGGTCGGCAATAAAAAGGAAGAGTTCCGTGCCGGGTTTTGTCCGGCGGCCGGCGAGGAATTTCCCGAGGTCAATCAGGAGGTGCAAGGCGGTGACCAGCACCCCGTAAAGGAAGGCGGTTAACAACCCGTACCAATGGACGGCAAGGAAAGTGAGGGAAAGAATGACCAGACCGTGAAGGAGAAAACCGCTGATTTTCCCCTGTTCCTTCCTGTTGTTTACCGCCGCCGGCTGGAGCACGAAATCGGCAATCAGGTGCGCAAGTAAGGCGAGGAGAAAAAAGCCTTTCATTTAAACCAACCCTTTCATTCTTTTTGGGGTGAAAATTAATTATCACCCATAATAAGATGATGACGGGGCAACTCCTGTACCGCCGCAGCCAGGGCGGCTTCGGCTTTTTGCACTGCCCACCAGCGGGCGGCCCGGCACCTTTTCTCCACGTTTTGATAGGCGATCCCCAGGACTTCGGCGGCCTTCTGGTAAACACCCTTTTCCTCGTAGGTCATAATCGCTTCCCATTGGGCGTCGGTCCAGCGGGAGGCGATGGTGTCAATTAAAAGCAAGAGCGCGCCGGCCAGCCGGTCAAACTCCCCGTCGCCCGTTTGCAGTCCGGTAAAAGCCCGGCGATCCTTTTTTAACCCCTCCAAAGCCCGGCGCGAGCGGAAAAAGGCGGGGCCGTTCATTCCCCAGGAGGTCTCGCTGCCCAGCCCGGAGGTGATCCGGCCGATACCGATGCCAATCCGTAAACCCAGGGGACGGCAGAGATAACGCAATTGCCTGACCAGATCCATGGGAAGGACAACCCCTGCGAGCACAGCCTGGATCTCGTCGCCACGGGAGATGGTAAAAGGGGTCAAAAGGCCCGGGTAGGCAAGGGCAGATAAGGCGTCTTTCTTCTCTTCGACAGTAATCGCCTGGCGGCGGGAGTCGATAACATCGGCAGTAATGACAGTGTAAAAATCGGGTTGTTCAGGGGACAAAATTTCACCTCCGATAGAATGAAAAATAATCCTTCATATTATACCGGGTGATAATATAGATACGCGGTCCAGGGAGAAAATTCCTGCCGGAACAGGAAAAACCGGCGCCCCGGGTTTTACCGGCTAACCCCGGCATAAGTGCTTTTTTACCGGCGGGGAAAAGGAATATTCAGGTGGGTAGAGAAAATATTGAATAGTAGAGAAGAACAAGGAGAAAAAGATGACCGTGCCGCCTGCGCGTTGCCGCGCCCAACCCGGCGTCCGCCGGAAGCGTACATATAATATCATTGGTCTTTTTTTCCTGATTATACTTTTTCTCTACGGCTTCTTTCTTGGCGTGAGCAGCACCCCGGTGGTAACCGGTGAACCGGCGGAGGAGGTTTTTTGGCGGGAGTTCCAGGAACGAACAGCCAAGAAGAGCTGGATTTGGGCGACCGGGGAAGGAAAAAAATTTCATCTAACCTACCGCCCGTGGGGGGAAGGCCCCGGTTACATCCTGGGAAAGGTTCCGCTGGTGGCGGCGGTTCATTTTTGGAACCCCGTCAGCGGCCTCACCCGCGGCGAACTGACGGCCATCATCGCCGGGGAGATCACCAACTGGCGGCAGGTGGGCGGGGAAGACCGGCCGGTTACCGTCTATTATTACTCCGGAGAAAGATACCCGTACTTGCCGGAGTTTTTTTCCAAGGTAAGCCCGGGCGCTGTGCTCCTTCCCTCCCAAGCGGAAGTGGCAGCGCACGTGGCTGCGGACCCGTCGGGAATCGGCCTGCTTGCGCCCCAGGCGGCCGGTCCCGCAGTGAAGGCCTTGGCCCTGGACGGGGTTAACCCTTTCTGGGACCCGGTGGAGGACTATCCCCTGACCGCCGCGGTGGTGCTGGTCCCGCCGGCAGAGGAACCCTTTTCCTACTGGGCCGGTGGCGGTTTTCTCCGTGATTACCGGTTACGCCTGGGGATTAAGAAGGCCTTTACCCCGGGCCAACTGCTGTTGGAGACGGTGACCCTGGCGGCGGCCGGCGACATTTTGCTGGACCGGGCGGTGGCACGGACCATGAAACAGGTGGGGGATAACCGTTATCCCCTGCTCCGGACAGCGGCGGTTTTCCGCCGCGCCGACCTGGCCTTTGCCAACCTGGAATGCCCTTTAAGCGACCGGGGCAAGCAGATTAATATGTTCCGCGGGCGGCCCGAATATGTTGAGGCCTTGACTTACGCCGGTTTTAACCTGATCTCCCTGGCCAACAACCACATCCTCGATTACGGGGTCGTGGCGATGCTGGACACCATGGAACACCTGAGCGCCGCCGGTATTGTCCATGCCGGGGTGGGGGAGAATATTTTTGAGGCCCGCCGGCCGCGGATCCTGGAGATTAAAGGGGTAAAAGTGGCGTTTTTAGCCTACACGGAAGTGGGGGAAGGGTTTACCTACACCCGGGTTCCCCACCAGTGGGCGGCCACCCCGGAACTGCCGGGAGCAGCGCCGGTACGGGCCGATTTCCTCCGCCAGGATATAAAAACAGCGCGGGGAGAGGCGGATCTGGTAATCGTCTCCATGCACTGGGGGAAGGAATACGACCACCGGCCCACCGATTTCCAAAAGGCCCTGGGCCGGATCGCCATGGATGCCGGCGCCGACCTGGTCATCGGCCACCACCCCCATGTTATCCAGGGCATCGAGTTTCGCGGCCGCGGGGTCATCGCCTACAGCCTGGGCAATTTCGTTTTTGACCAGGAGATCTATAACCGGCGGCAGGGGCTGATCCTGGAAGCCGCCTTTGACCGGGGCGGCCTGCGGCAATTGGCTTTCAAGCCGACCCTGATCCGGCGGTGCCAACCGCAGGTGGCCACAGGGGAGACCGGCCGGGAGATCATCAGCCTTTTGGCCAGACTTTCGGCGGAGCTTGCCGGCAGCGGCCAAAAAAGCGGGGCAAAGCGGTAAGGGAGTTTTACCAGAGGTGAAAAGGAGGCGAAATCATGGATCCGGTAGCACTAGCCAGGGAATTGGGCAGAGCTTTGGCAGAGAGCGAAGAGTTCAAAGCCTACCAAAAAGCCAAAGAGCAAGTGGAGGAGCATGAAGCCGCCAAAATAATGCTGGAGGATTTCCGCAGGAAACAATTGGCTTTGGAAACGAAGACGCTGCGGGGGGAGGAACCCTCCTCCACAGAGGTGGAAGAATTAAAGAAACTCTCGGAAATTCTCGGCTATAACCCTTATATCCGCGAGTATATAATGGCGGAGATGCGGTTTACCCAACTCATTCTCGAGGTGCAAAAGACCATCGCCGATGCCGCCGGGCTGGAGCTTCCCGGGTTTGCCGGGGAAAAACCGGCGCAAACCGGGGAAAAGGAGGGTAAAACCGCGGAAGAACCGGCTCCGGCTGGAAAAAAGGAGGATAAGGGAGAAGAAAGAGTAAAAGCCGGGGAAAGCCAAGCAGGATAGGGAAAGAGGCGCCCAATCGGAAAAGGGCAGACCCAGCAGAGAAAATCCTGCGGAGAGAATCCAGCGGAGAAAAGAAAAAAAGCGAGGAATTGCCTGCAGTGAAAATAGGATTATGCCAGTTCCGCGTGGAACTTGAAAAAGAAAAAAACTTGGAGAAAGCCGCCAAGCTCCTGAAAACCGCCGCAGAGGCCGGGGCGGAAATGGCCGTCTTGCCCGAGATGTTCAACTGCCCCTACGATCAAGAGTATTTTCCGGTTTATGCCGAGGAGGAAGGGGGCCGGACCACCAACCTCCTCTCCCGGATCGCCAGGGAAGAGGGACTGTGGGTAGTGGGCGGCTCCATCCCGGAACGGGAGGGGGAAAAGGTCTATAACACCTGTTTTGTTTACGACCCCGCCGGGAACCGGGTGGCCCGCCACAGAAAACTCCACCTTTTCGATATTGACCTCCCGGGGAAGGTGACAATAGCGGAATCCGCCACCCTGACCGCGGGGGAGGAGTGCACCCTTTTTACCGCCGGGGACTGCCGGGTAGGGGTGGCCATCTGTTACGACCTGCGGTTCCCGGAATACGCCCGGATCTTGAGTTTGCAAGGAGCGGATCTGATGGTGGTGCCTGCGGCCTTCAGCAATGTCACCGGCCCGGCCCATTGGGAGATCCTCTTGCGGACGCGGGCTGTTGACAACCAGTTCTATACGGCCGGGGTCTCCTCCGCACCCAACCCGTCCCTTTCCTACCTGGCCTACGGCCATTCCATGCTTGTCGACCCCTGGGGCGAGATCAAGGGCGCCCTGGGTGAAGAAGAGGGCGTCCTGGTGGGCACGGTGGATCCCGCACGTTTAGAGCAAATCCGGAGCGAACTGCCTTTACTGGCCCACCGGCGGACCGACCTTTACCAATTGTCAAGTTGCGGCCTGTAGCTGACAGTCGCTATCAAGCTGCGGTTTGCAGCAGGCAATAACAGTTAAGCTGCCGGCGTCACCGGTCACGGGTACAGGAAGGTGAGGCAGGAGTAACCATAGAAATATTCTGAGGGAGGGGAGAGAATGGTACACCCGGAAACCGGTGAATTCATTAAAGACCAAACCCCCAAGATCTGGTTGACCAGTGCCGAAATGGGCCTGGGGCACCTGCGGGCGGCCTACCCCCTGCTGGGCTTGGCCGGGGGCGAACTGCTGATTGCCGGGGAGCAAGAAACGGCGAGTGCCGCCGAACGCCGGCAATGGCGACTTTTCCGCCAGACTTACGAGAGCCTCTCCCGGGTCCGCCGGATCCCGGGGATCGGCCTTTTCCTTTATGGGCTGTTGGAAAAGGCCCAAAACATCTCGCCGTATTATCCTTTCCGGGACCTCTCCCAACCCTCCTTCCAAGTGGATTTCGTAAAGTATTTGGTAAAGAAGGGGATGGGCCGGCAACTGGCCCAGAAGGTACAGGAGGAAAGGCGCCCGGTGGTCACTACCTTTTATGCGCTGGCCATCGCCTTGGAAGAATATACGGACCTCCCTGTTTACTGCGTCATTTGTGATGCGGATTTTAACCGGGTTTGGGTGGCGGAGGACCCGAAGCAGAGCAGGATTATGTATTTTGCCCCCTGCAGCCATGCCTGGCGGCGCCTGCGCCAGTACGGCGTCCCCGACGAGCGGATCTTTGTTACCGGTTTCCCGCTTCCCCTGGAGAATATCGGGGATCCGACAATGAATATCCTCCGGCGGGACCTGGCCCAGAGGCTGCACCGCCTGGATGTGACCGGCCGTTTTGCGGTGGTCCACGGGGCTCAAGCCCGCAACTACCTGGGCGAGGAATGGGAAGCTTTTCCCGAAGGGAAACTCTCCCTCACCTTTGCCGTGGGGGGCGCCGGGGCGCAAGTGGAGATTGGCGCGGCGATTATCCGCGGGTTAAAGTCCCACCTGGAGGAGGGAAGAATCCGGCTCAACCTGGTGGCCGGGTTGCGCCCGGAAGTCCGCGATTATTTCCTACAGGTACTGCGGGAAGAAGGATTGGACAAGCTCGCCACCGGGCAGCCGGGCGCAGATGCCGTGGAGATCCTGTATGCCGATAATTTCCCCGAGTATTTCACGAAGTTCAACCGGTTAATGGCCCGGACTGATCTTTTATGGACCAAACCCTCGGAACTCTCTTTCTACTGCGGTTTGGGGATCCCGGTTATTATCGCCCCCCCGATTGGCCCCCACGAAGTCTATAACCAGCAGTGGCTGATGGAGATCGGCGCCGGCTATCCGCAACAAAACCCGAAACACTGCGGCGACTGGATTTTTGAACTTCTGGAAGAAGGCCGTTTCACCTTGATGGCGTGGAATGGGTTCTTGTACGGCCGTACTTTGGGCGTTTATAAAATTGCCGAGGTTATCCGTACCGGAAAGATGGTGAGAGAAATCAACCCGCTGCGGCGTTGAACCCGTTGCCGGGCGGGAAAAAATAAGTGGAGTGGGAAGAGGAACCATGGATCGTTACTGGCTGGAGATTACCATTGAGACCGTGCCGGTCTTGGCCGAGATGAGCGGGGAGATCCTTCTTGAAGCCGGTTGCGGCGGGGTGATCTGTCAAGATCCGCCGCCGGGAGAAACCGGGCTGTCCACCCGTTCATACCGGGTGACCGGGTATCTTCCCCTCCAAGACGGCTGTGACCGGAAGATTGAGGAGATAAAAGAGCACCTGGCTGCTTTAGACCGGTTTTTTCCCCCGGGGCCGGATGAACCGCATCCCCGGGCCCGGGTCTTGCTGCGCCGGATCAAAGAGGAAAAGTGGGGAGAGAATTGGAAGAAGCATTTCCAGCCCCAATTTATCGGCGCTGTGATCATTACCCCTCCCTGGCATGAAATAACAGCCGCCCCCGGGCAAGTGGTGGTGAAGATCGAACCCGGGATGGCCTTTGGCACCGGGACACACCCCAGCACAGTACTTTCCCTCCGGTTGTTGCAAGAGGTGATCCGGGGCGGGGAAACCGTTTACGATATCGGGACCGGCAGCGGTATTCTGGCTCTGGCCGCCGCCGGGCTGGGGGCGGCGCAGGTCACCGGGGTGGATATTGACCCGGTGGCGGTGGCGGAGGCCCGGAGAAACGTGAAACGCAACAAAATGGCCGGGCAGGTACGGGTGGTCCAGGGGGACCTCCTGGAAAACCTGGAGCCCGGTGCGGACCTGGTGGTGATTAATATCATTGCCGATATAATTATAAACGTTTTGCCCGGGTTGCCCCGCATCTTGAAACCAGGAGGCCGGGTCATTGCCTCCGGGATCATCCTCTCCCGGGCCCATGAGGTGAAAGAAGCGGTGCTGGCTGCCGGCTTGGAATACCAAAAGGAGATTACTGAAGAGGGCTGGGTGGCTTGCCTGGCCGGGAGGCCTGGCGGGCATGCCTAAGTTCTTCCTGCCCGCCACTGCCGGCGCTGCCGGGGAAACGGTCCATTTTACCCAGGAAGACGCCTGGCATATCGCCCGTGTTCTCCGGCTGGCGCCGGGAACGGAGGTCCGGGCGGGAGACGGCCGGGGTTATGCCTACCGGGTCCTGCTCCGTACCGTCACCCCGCAACTGGTAGCCGGCGAGATCCTGGCCAAAGAGGCGGATGAGAGCGAGCCGGCGCTGAGGATCCATCTCTACCAGAGCCTGCTCAAGGGGGAGAAGATGGACTGGGTCCTGCAAAAAGGGACTGAAATCGGGGTTTTCTCTTTCCAACCCTTCCTTTCCTCCCGCTCGGTGGCACGGCCCGAGCCGGCCCAGGCCGGGAAGAAGCAGCAGCGCTGGTCCAGGATTGCCCTGGAAGCAGCGAAACAAAGCGAGCGGGGGGTCATCCCCACCGTCCATCCCCTGGCAACAATCGACTCTTTGCCGTGGCCGGCCGGGGTGCCGGCCCTGGTGGCCTGGGAGGGGGAGCAGGAAAAGAGCCTCCGGCAGGTTTTAGCGGCCATGCCCAAGCCGGAGGAGTTGATCCTGGTCGTCGGGCCGGAGGGCGGGTTTGCCCGGGAAGAGGTGGAATTCTTCGTGGACCGCGGCGCCCTCCCCGTCTCGCTGGGCCCCCGGATCCTGCGGGCGGAAACCGCCGGGCCGGTAACGGCCGCCCTTATCCTCTATCACTACGGGGAGATGTAATGAATTTCCCGGGCAGATTCTTCAATGGGGACTCCTTCGACAGGCTCTCCCTCCGGGATCTCTTCTACTTGCTCCAGGAGGGGGCAAAAGCGGATAGTACCCTCTTTGGCGGTGTATAGAAATTCCGGCAGGTAAATCAGGCCAAAATTGACCGGGCGCACCTCAATGCGGGGGCGAAACTGTTCATAAAGTTCCTTGGCCTTCCGGGTGAACTCCGGGTTTAAACTGGAGACCCCGGTTTTTTCGTGGTAATACCGGTAGAGGCAGAACAACTCCTCCTCGTAACAACGGCGGGCATTTTCATACCAGGACCGGTCGGCGGCGGCGATCTTCTCCGTCAAAAATTCCCGGAGCAAAGCAAAGGCCTTTTCCAAAGGAATAGTCTGCCGGGCGATTTGGCCGGCGGGGACCCCCGGCCGCATGGAGGCTTTCGCCAACAGGGCAAAAAGCCCCTCATGAATCCGGCCGCTGCTCATATCAATCCCGAGGCTGACCGGTTCCTCCCATAACTGGTCGGCATAGCGGGCCACCATGTAGTTGACCAGGAGCCAAGGGCGGAAGATCTCACTGCACTTGAGGTGCGGCCCGCCGGCGGGGAGACCGGGACGGCAGGCGCGGAGCTTTTCCCCGGCGGCGGCCGGATCACAAACGAGGGTTTGCAGGGTGAGCCGGCCCCTTTTTTTTATCCCGTCAACAAACCACGCAAGACGCGGGGTGTTTCTGGCCACCAATTCCGCTCCCGGGTAGCGGCCGGCGGCTTCCGCGTCAAAGACCAGATTGAGAGTTTGTTTTTCCAGACGGGGCGGGTCGAAGAAGAGCGGTGGGATCTCTACAGTCACTTCGGCCAGGATCAGGTCTTCGCCGACCTCGCGAAAGTCTGCCCCCGAGATCTTCAGGGCCTCAAGGACAAACCCGCGAATATCCACGGGGCTTTCCCCTGCCAAAGGTTCATCTCCTCCGTTGTTCAATGCAGTTCAGCCCAATCCAACTCGTCAAGCAGGGCAAAACCGGCAGGCTGCTCCGTTTGTAGCCGCCGGAGTTCCTCCTCGATCTCCGCGCCCAGGGCGGTAAACCTCTCACCGAGTTCCCCATCGTTCTCTGCGTTGACCAGCGCCTCCATCACCCGGGCCTCAAAGGAGGTCTTGGTGAAGTAGTCAATGATCTGGTGCGAACTGCCGATTACCCGGTCAAAGAGGCGGACCTTTTCGATCAACAGTCGCAACAGGTACTCCTCAATGGTGCCGGTGGTCACCAGGTTATAGACATAGACCTCCCGGGCCTGGCCCAAGCGGTGGAGGCGGCCGATCCTCTGTTCCAGGCGCATCGGGTTCCAGGGCAGGTCGTAATTGATCATCGTCCGGCAGAATTGAAGGTTAATCCCTTCTCCCCCGGCTTCGGTACAGATCAGCACCGGGTAGCGGGGGTCGGTCCGGAAACGGTGGATGGTAAAATCTTTTTTACTGGCGGACATGGTCCCGTCAAAACTGAGGGCGGGGATGCCCTTCCGCTGCAGGCGGGAACCGATATACTGCTGTGTCGCCCGGAACTCGGTGAAGATCAGGACCTTCTCTTTATCCAGTTGCGCGAGGATCGCCTCGACCAGGTTCATCTTGGCGTTTTCCTTTAACGCCGATGCTTTCTCCAGGAGGGTGACGATGCGCGCCCCCTCCGCTTCCCCGCTTTTCGTACATAATTTATATAGAGTCCCGGCGGCCGCAAACGAACTGGAGCAGACTTCCCGCTGGAGCGTGAGGAGGGTCAGCGGGTTGACCGCGGCTTGCTGCTGGCGGCGGTATTCCTTGCGCACAAAATCGGTGACCGCGTGGTAGAACTCTTTTTCCGCCGGCGAGGGCAGTAGCGGCAGGGTGGCCACCCGCCGGGGCGGCAGCTGGATCCGGGGGCCGCGCCGGTTCCGGATCATCACCTCCTGCAAGAGGGAGCGGAGTTCGGCGGTGTTTTTTGTTTCCCGCTTATCTTTCATAAAGCGCCGGCGGAAAGCGCGGAAGTTCCCCAATTGACCGGGACGGAGCAGGGAGATGAGGTTGAAGAGCTCCTTCAGGTCATTCTGGAACGGGGTGGCGGTTAGAAGGAGAAAGAAACGTTTTTTCAACCCGGAGACCAGGCGGTGGTTTAAAGTGGCCGGGTTCTTCAGTTTATGGGCTTCGTCCACCACCACCAGGTCAAAGGGGATGGCCTGCAGTTCCCGCCGGTTATCCGCTTGTTTTGCGGTATCCAGGGAACAGATGATCAAATCATAACGCTTCCAGTCCATTGGCCCCCGGGCAATTACCGGGTAGAGGGCAAATTTTTGGGATAATTCCGCGGCCCACTGCCGGCAGAGGGAGGCCGGGGTAAGGATCAAAACCTTTTTTACCACCCCGCGGAGGATATATTCCTTAATAATCATCCCTGCCTCAATAGTCTTCCCCAGCCCCACCTCGTCAGCGAGGATAGCCCGGCCGTGCATCTCATTGATTACCCGCTTGACTGTGGCAATCTGGTGCTCGTAAGGGATTAATCCCACCTGCTGCCAACGTTCCTTCAACTCCGTCAGGACCAGGAGTTCTTCCCCGCCCTGCCTCTGGGCCAACTCCTCGGCGCGGAGGCGGAGGGCAAAGGCTTGCCAGGTATCCCAGGCGTTATTTGCGACCTCTTCCTGAAAGAGTGCCAGATCATCAAGGAAATGGATGGCAGGGGTGAACTCATCATCAGTACAGAGGACCGGCAACCGTCTTTCCATGCTTATAAGATACCCCGGTACCTGCTAATCTACACAAAGAACGGAAACAGATCCCCTCTTTGTTCAGGCTTGTTTTCCGGCGAAATCCCGGAAGATATCATCGAGGGAGATTTCTAGATCCTTAAAGACAGCGGAGCGAATTGTCTCCCCGGTTCTCACCGTTATCAGGCTTTCAACATCCCTGTCCTGGGAAAAAGCGTATTGCAGGATCTGGCGGCCGTCCAAATCGACAATCCAGTACTCCGAAACCCCGCTTTTCATGTAAAGGTTTAGCTTGGCCGTCATGTCTTTGGTTTTCGTCGACGGGGAAAGCACTTCCACGATGAGGGTGGGAATTCCTTCGTATTTCCCGTCTTCGCTCACCTTTTCCCGGTCGCAAATTACTACTATATCCGGCTGGACGACGTTGGGATCTTCCTCAAATTTGAAGGCGAAACCATGAAGCCTTATATCCAGAGGTGCTGTTAACGGGAGGCAGGTTTTCCCGCGGAAGAAGTTATTGAAATGCCAGGCGATTTCATTGACGACAAGCTGGTGCTGGAAACTGGGGGAAGCCAGCAAGTATACTTCACCGTCGATCAGTTCGTATCTTTGGTCGGACGAATTGACCAGTTCCATGTATTCTTCATAACTGATCTTTCTGGTTGCCCGGTAACCTTTGGCCTCTTCATGGACGACAAAAAAATCCGGTTCAGTGTAGCGGATTAGTTTGGCAACGGCCTTGCCGTTTTTAACGACAATAATATCTTCCTTTTCAACCAGGGCAAGGTATTTGCCAAAAGCATTCTGCAAATCCGTGGAGGAAACACGCATAAGATCACCCCCTTTTCTAGGCATAATCTTAGAAGGAAATAGCTAAATTGTCAAGAAAATTTTAGCTATTTGCAACAAGCAACAACGGCTCCAGACAGGTCAAACAGTGTTCCTGTTTCCCCTCCTGGTTTGCTTGCAGCGGAAGGAAAAAGTCATTATAATATTACAAGACAGTGCGGAAGACGAAGGTTTTTGAAAAGAGGAGACAGATGGTGAATTTGAAAATCGGCCCGGTTACACTGGAGAACCCGGTGGTGTTGGCCCCCATGGCCGGGGTGACGGACCTGCCCTTCCGGAAGATTGCCAAGAGTTTCGGCTGCGGGTTGGTCTGCGGCGAGATGGTCAGCGACAAGGCCCTCATCTACGGCAATGAGCGCACCTTTGAGCTCCTGCGGACAGAGCCGGAGGAAGGGCCGGTCAGCATGCAGCTCTTTGGCTCTGACCCCGAACTGATGGCCCGGGCCGCCCGGTTATTGCGGGACCACCCTTTTACCTTTTTAGATATTAATATGGGCTGCCCCGTACCCAAAGTGGTGAAGAACGGGGAAGGCGCCGCCCTCCTGAAAGACCTGCCCCGGGCGGCGGAGATTGTCGCCGCCGTGGTGGAGGCGGCCGGGCGGCCGGTCACAGTCAAGATGCGGGCCGGCTGGGAAAGGGGGACGGAAGCGGCCCCCGGGTTGGCCCGGCTTTGTCAGGAAGCGGGGGCGGCCGCTGTGGCGGTCCACGGGCGTTACCGGGAGGATTTTTACAGGGGAAGGGCTGATTGGGACGTGATCAAACGGGTAAAGGAAGCGGTCACCATTCCGGTCATTGGTAACGGCGATCTTTTTTCCGCCGAAGACGTCCTGCGGATGAAGGAGAAGACCGGCTGCGACGGGTTTATGCTCGGCCGGGGCATCCTGGGTAATCCCTGGTTGATCCGGTCGGCCGTGGCGGCCCTGGCCGGCAAGCCCCTCCCGCCGGAACCCTCCCGCCGGGAACGCCTGAACCTGGCCAGGTTCCACCTGCGGCAACAGATCGCCTACTTCGGAGAGGACCGGGGAGTGAGGGAGATGCGCAAGCACCTGGCCTGGTACATTAAGGGTTTTCCCGGCGCCGCCCGGGTCCGGGACCGCCTTTTCCAGGCCGGGACGGAGGAGGAGATCCTGGCGATCCTCGATGATTACGAAGAGGCTTGTGCCGGTAAGGAGGAGTGAGGAGCGACGAGTCCAGCGACGAGCAACGAGCAACGAGATCTTCTTGACACTGAAAAACCCCTCAGTTATAATTAGATAGATTGGGCACCCCGGCTAACGGGCCGGTGTGTTTGTTCTTATTTCTGGGCATTAAAACGCAAAGGAGAGCGTGGCCATGTCAAAAGATAAAGAGGTCATTTTGACGGCTGACGGTCTGAATAAGCTCGAAAAGGAACTGGAGTATTTAAAGACCGTCCGTCGTCGCGAAGTGGCCGAGCGGATCAAACAAGCGATTGAATTTGGTGATATAACAGACAATTCCGAATACGAAGATGCCAAGAATGAACAGGGTTTTGTCGAAGGGCGGATCCTGACCATCGAAAAGATGTTGCGTAATGCCCGGGTTCTTCAAGACAGTGATGTCCAGACCGACCAGGTAGGCCTCGGCTCCCGGGTCTTCCTGAAAGACCTGGAAAGCGGGGAAGAACTGGAATATACCATTGTCGATTCGGCAGAAGCGGACCCGGCAGCGGATAAAATATCCTATGAATCCCCGGTGGGCCGGGCTTTGCTGGGGAAGAAAGCCGGTGAAGAAGTGGAAATTGCGGTTCCTGCCGGGATTTTGCGTTACCGGATCGAGAAAATAGAGAAGTAAGCGGCCGGCGGTCCGGCCGGAACAGGGGGTATGGGAAATGGCAGAGAAAAACCATGAAACACCGGTCTTAACCGGGGAAATGGCAGACCGGCGGCGGAAAATGGAAGAACTGCGCCGCGCGGGGATTGATCCTTTCGGGAAACGTTTTTCCCGTACCCATCTGGCCCGGGAGATTCTCGATGAATTTGCCGGCGTTGAGGATTTTGACGCCGTAGAAAAACGGGAAGTCAGGATCGCGGGGCGCATCGTCTCCCTGCGGACCCACGGTAAGGCTTCCTTTGCCCATCTGCTGGATTTAAGCGGGCAGATCCAGGTTTACGCCAAGATCGATGCGCTGGGTGACGAGTCCTACCAGCGCTTCACCAGCCTGGACCTGGGTGATATTATTGGCGTCGCCGGGACGGTCTTCCGGACCCGCAGGGGCGAGATTACCGTGGAGATTAAAGAATGGGAGATTCTCAGTAAAGCCCTGCGGCCTCTGCCGGAGAAATGGCACGGGTTAAAAGACGTGGACCTCCGTTACCGCAAACGCTACCTGGATCTGATCGCTAACCCGGAGACGCGGGAGGTTTTTCGCCGGCGTAGCGCCATTATCTCTGCCATCCGCCGTTTTCTCGATGAGAAGGGTTTCTTGGAGGTGGAAACCCCCATCCTGAGTTTAATTGCCGGCGGCGGGCATGCCCGGCCCTTCACCACCCACCATAATGCCTTGGACCTTGACTTGTACCTCCGGATTGCCCTGGAGCTTTACCACAAGCGTTTGATCGTCGGCGGCCTGGAGAAAGTCTATGAGATTGGCCGGTGCTTCCGGAACGAAGGGATTTCCACCAAACACAATCCGGAATTCACCATGCTCGAGCTCTACCAGGCCTATGCCGACCTTTCGGATATGATGGAACTGGCGGAAGCCCTCATCTCCACCGTTGCCCAGGAGGTTTTGGGCACGCACCGCCTGGAGTACCAAGGGGTAGAGATTGATCTTACACCGCCTTGGCCGCGGCTCTCAATGATGGAGGCGATCCGGGCGGAGACCGGGCTGGATTGGCTGGCGATTGAGAGTGATGAGGAGGCGGTGGCCGCCGGGGAAAAACTCGGGCTGGATTTGACGGAGAAAAAGACAAAAGCCCAGGTTCTTGATGAACTCCTTTCCGTATATATAGAACCGAAACTGACCGGGCCGGTCTTTCTCACCGACTACCCGGTGGAGATCTCCCCCCTGGCCAAGAAAAAGGCGGATAACCCCCGGCTGACCGACAGGTTCGAGCTTTTCATTTACGGCTGGGAGATGGCCAACGCCTTTACCGAATTAAACGACCCGCTGGATCAGAGGGAGCGGTTTGTGGCCCAGGCCCGGGAGAAGGCCAAGGGTAATGAAGAAGCCATGGAATGGGATGAAGACTTCCTGGTCGCCCTGGAACACGGGATGCCGCCCACCGGCGGGATGGGGATCGGCATCGACCGGCTGGTGATGATCCTGACCGGGGCTGTTTCTATCCGGGATGTGCTTCTCTTCCCCCTCATGCGGCCGAAAAATGATTAAATCAGATTTTTTGGCAACGGGCAAACCCGCATGGAATAAGGGTTTAGAAATTTTCGCAGAAAAAAATAAAAAATAATAAAAAAAGTATTGGACAAAATAAAATTTTTATGGTATTATATCAAATGGCGTTTCAATTCAGGAAAGCGCCACACTGGACCTTGAAAACCGGACAGCAAAAGACAAGTAAGGTAAGCGGGTGTCCTGTAGACGGGCTGCGCTGACCGACAGGTTGGAGCAGCTGGTCTTGGGCACAAGCGGCCAAAAAGGAAAAAAGAGC
>JAAYGG010000079.1 GCA_012727895.1 Bacillota bacterium | reverse complement strand
TCAAAGCGCCTGACCCGTGTTCCGGAGCGATAACCGGTTCTATTTGGGGAGTGTTCACCTTTGCCGGCACTGAGCTTATTTTCGACTTCTACTTCCATCATTTTATGGCACAGCCATTCCAGCATGGAGAGCATGGGATCCGAAACAATTTGATTATTGTGGATCGACACGGGGTGGCCAGGTTTTTAGCCTACCTATGAGGAATTGAAACTGCCCATATTGTACATCCCCGCCCGCATAGTCTGGGTTCTTAGCCTACCTATGAGAAATTGAAACAATACGTAATCCGGTGTTTGCCAGTAGTCGTTAGCCGTTTTTAGCTTACCTATGAGGAATTAAAACTTAATGGTCTGGTCGCCCATCTGAATGGGCTTTTCCGTTTTTAGTCTATCTATAAGGTAAAACTCAAGTCTGTCATTTCCGCATAGCCCGGAGACAAAGTCAAATAAATAGCCCGTTCTTAATCTCGAAGCCAGGCGGCTTTCTTGAACTCGTCTTTTTTTATGCCAACCAACAGGGAGAAGCAGGAAATTAAAGAATAATAACGAAAAATTGTTATAATGCTCAAATACCGAAAGGCAGGTGAGTGAGGGAAATCACGCGCCTCCTGCGCGTTGGCAAGGGAGAGCAAAAACTACCACGGAGGAGTGAAAAATGAGGAGAGTAAGGAAACCCATCAGCCTGGTCTTGATTGTCACAATGGTCGCCTTGAATCTGCCGTTGACAGTTTTTGCTGAAGATAATGAAGCTCTTAACCGGTTTATGGAGTATAACAAAGAAAAAATCACCCTCTATCCGTACCTTGTCGAGATGTATAAATACGGGGCGAAAGCATCGGTTGGCCCAAGCCAAGAAGTTTATATGCCAGACGGCAGAACCATCTATACTGGGAAGGAGCCGGTGCCCACGCGTGGCAGGTATAGAATCTCCTGGCAGGCTTTTCGTGGCGATCGGGCGCTTACTGAGACCGAACTTTATGAGTTATTGGGTTTAAAGGATGAAATTGAAAAAGCCGAGAAAGCAAATAAAAGAGGGAAAGCCTTGTATTTTGGGGGCTTGGCAGCCCTTGTCGTGGCGTTCTTCTCCCTTACCGCTTCAGCCAATAAGACGGACGGCCCGTCGGCCGGCATCAGCACATTGGATGCGGTATTGTTACTGGGAGGAGCTGGTGCAGCCTATGTTGGCAGCAAGACGATATTGCTAAGGAGAGCGGATTACATAGAGATCTATAAAATGGTCCAGAAGCATAACCTACAGTTGCTGGCGGATTATTTCGACGATGTCAACGTGAGAAAAAAGCAGCGGGAGATTGAGAGGATTGATGATCTTGACAGCCTGTACCAGTACGAATATGGGGATTCGGAGATAAAAAACAAGTACAGGGATAAAAAGTTTGCCCTTAATAAAATAAGAAAAGGTATGACAAAAGAGGAAGTACTGGCTGTTTGCGGGATCCCGTTTACCGCCAGCAACTACAACTCCTTGACCTCTTGGGAATATATGGTGAGGGGTCGCTATAAGAGTGATAAGAAGTTTGACCTTGACCGGCTCACCAAAATCTCCAATTACACAATCTACACCCTTTATTTCAACGACGGCAAGCTGGTAGACTGGACAGAGCAGGAGATTCCCCCCCCGGAACAGTAGCAAACCGGGCAAATAAAAACCAGCCGGGCATATCTTCCCGCCCGGCTGGTTTTTTTATTCTAAGAGCCCCATACCCCTGTCAGTTACGGGACTAATGTCAGTGTACCCGCGTCGAGGGAGACCTCGTAATAACCATGGGGGTCCCATTCCAGGATCTTGTCGCCCTGTTTCAAGGTGCCGCCGTCAACGGTCACCCGCAGGTATTTCCCTTTCGGGAAGAAGGGAGGGAGCGTCCAGGTCCAGGTGATCTCGTCCCCGGACCGGGTGGGCGTTACCGAGTTAAAGACCTTCTGGCCAACCCAGTAGGCGCCGATGTTGGCTACCGTATCAATCCAGAGATCCCCGTAGGCTTTGGCAAACTCGATGCTGTTGAGAATTTCTTTGAGTTCCACCGGGGCGTACCAATTGTCATTGGTCGGGCTGATCGTGTGGAAGCAGAAGATCAGCCAATGGCCGTCCTCGCGCGCAAAGTAGATCAGGTCGTTAAAGAGCTCGGCCGTATCCCCGGTATTTGCCATGTAGCACGGGAGGTTGTGGGGGTTGACGTTGCTGTTCGGGGCGATGGTTCCCATGCCGATCCCGCGGTTGAGGAAGAACCTCTTCTTCGCCACCTCAATCCAGCCGGTATCCCCGTAGGGGGCGGCTATAGTCCAGACGTCCTCCTGGCCGAAGTGCTCTTTAATATATTTGGTGCAGGCGTCGATCTCCTCTTCGGGACTGCTCAGGGGCCTGCCGAAACTGCTCCCGGTCAGATCGGCCCGGGGATGGCTGGCGGTATGATTGCCGATCTCATGGCCGTCTTCAACCGCCATTGACCAGACCGCATCAAAATTGGGGATCCAGTTGACGTTTGAGGAGATATAGAAGGTCATCGGGACCCCGGTTTCCTGCAACGCCAGGTAGTGGGCGACATGGGAGGGCTGGCCGTCGTCAAAGGTATAGGTGAGGGCGCCTGTGAAACCTGCCCAGTCGAGGACGGTCAAGTTGCCCGGCTTTCCTGCCGGCCGGGGAATGTTCCCCTCAACCGGGGGTACCGGCAACCCGGATCCTGACCGTGTTTCTTTCTCCACAGCATACACTCCTTGTATCTGAAGTAAAATCGTTAGTAAGATCCAGAAAAGCATCGTTCTTTTCCGCATGGTTTTTCCCCCTCTGTCCTCATATACACGCATTAAAGGAAGAGCCACCGGAGTACTCCGGTAGCTCTGACGAGCGCCGGGCGAAGTACGAGAGTACTACAGGTGCTCGAGCTTAAAGACATGCCGCAACCATTCCCGGGCGATCAGGGCGTGGCCGGCCTCGGTGGGATGGACCCCGTCGAACAGCCAGTAGGCGGGTTTTTGCAGGGTGGCCGCCCGGGCAAAGACCCCGTCCAGGGGGATAAGGGTGGCCTCAAACTCCCGCGCCAGTTTCCGGACGGCTTGGATCTTGGGGCCCAGGTCTTCGTGCCAGTTTTCCTGGCCTTCCATGACCGGCAGGACAAAGGGCTCGCAAAGGACGATCTCCGCGCCCATCTCCTTGGTCTGCGTCAAGATCGTACGGTAATTCGCTTCAAACTCCTCCACCGGCGTTGGGTCATTGTGGTCGTACCGCCGCCAGCAGTCGTTAATCCCGATCATGATTGAAACCAGATCGGGCTTGAGGTCCAGGCAGTCCTCTTGCCACCGGGCCTTGAGATCCACCACCCGGTCGCCGCTGACTCCCCGGTTGAGGAAAGCGGCGTTTACCTCCGGGAAGAGGGCTTTGAACCAGGCCGCGGCCATCATGGCATACCCGCAACCCAGGTTCCACGGGTCTTCCCGGTTCCTCCCGGCGTCGGTGATACTGTCTCCCTGGAAGAGAATGCGCGGGTTTTTGCATGAAGCAAGGTCCATAAATGTCACATCTCCTTTTCTTTTCTGTGCTGTATCGGCGTAATAGGCAACTTGACTTCCAACCGCCATTATTTGCATCATATAGTATTAGGATACAACACCGGCTTTTATTTTCCTGCATTTGGTGGTATTATTTATTTCTAAGGAGGAGTTGCCAATGACGAAGAAGATTACCAGGGAAGAAGCGTTTAATCTGCTGAAAAAGTACAACCAGGATGAGAGCCTGATCCGGCACGCTCTGGCGGTTGAAGCGGTAATGCGCCACTTTGCCGGGCTTTTCGGGGAAGACGTGGAAAAATGGGGGATCATCGGGTTGATCCATGATCTGGACTATGAACGTTACCCGGAAGAGCACTGCATAAAAGTGAGGGAACTTCTGGAGGCTGAAGGGTGGCCGGAGGAGTATATCCATGCCGTGCAAAGCCACGGCTGGGGGATCTGTACGGATGTTGAACCGGTCCACCGGATGGAGAAGGTCTTGTACGCCATTGATGAACTGACCGGATTGATTGCCGCCGCTGCGCTGGTCAGGCCGAGCAAAAGCGTTTTGGGCCTGGAGGTCAAGTCGGTCAAGAAAAAATGGAAGGACAAGTCTTTTGCCGCCGGCGTTAACCGGGAGATCATCCAGAAAGGCGTTGAGCTTTTGGGGATGGAGTTGAACCAGGTGATCCAGGAGACAATCAACGGCATGCGGCAGGTGGCGGAGGAGATCGGGTTGAAAGGTATGCCCGTTTGACCGGCGGGCATGGCCGGCACCCGCGCCGCGGGCGGCGGAACAAAAAAAGGGAACAGCGCGTTGTTTTATAAAAGACGATACTCATGGGCGGCGCCGGGAGGAGACGGCGCATGTTTGCGTGCCCAGGAAAAAGACCGGGAGGTTGGATGTGTTGGAAGGATTGACAGCCATCAATGAAGCGATTAAAGAACATAGCAGTTTCATCCCCAAGCTGAAGGATGAGATCGGCAAGGTCATCGTCGGGCAGGAGGAACTCATCGACGGCCTGCTGATTGGGCTTTTGGCCAACGGCCATGTCCTTCTGGAAGGCGTGCCCGGCCTGGCGAAGACGCTTTCCGTCAAAACCCTGGCCGCTGCGGTCCGCGCCGATTTCCAGCGGATCCAGTTCACCCCGGACCTGCTCCCCGCCGACCTGGTGGGCACCTTAATCTATAACCAGCAGACCGGCGAGTTTACCACCAAGAAGGGGCCGATCTTTGCCCACCTGATCCTGGCCGACGAGATCAACCGGGCGCCGGCCAAGGTGCAGAGCGCCCTGCTGGAGGCGATGGAAGAGAAACAGGTGACCATCGGGGACGAGACCTACCGGCTGGAAGAGCCCTTTATGGTCCTGGCCACCCAGAACCCCCTGGAACAACAGGGGACCTACCCGTTGCCCGAGGCTCAGCTGGACCGGTTCATGCTCAAGCTTAAGGTGGATTACCCCAGTAAAGAGGAGGAGTTGTTGATCCTCAACCGCATGGGACAAACCTCCCGGAATATCGAGATCACGCCGGTGATCACCCCCCAGGAGATCCTGGCCCTGCGCCGGGTGGTCGACCAGATTTATATGGACCCCAAGATCAAGGATTACATTATCGATCTGGTGACCGCCACCAGGGAACCCGGCAAGTACCTGCCGGAACTCAGCCCGTTCATTGAATACGGGGCTTCGCCGCGGGCCACCCTCTGCCTGGCCCTGGCCGCCAAAGCCCGCGCCTTCATTGAAGGCCGGGGTTACGTGATCCCCGGGGACATCAAACGGATCGGCCCGGCGGTCCTGCGCCACCGGATTATCATCACCTACGAGGCGGAGGCGGAAGGGGTCACCGTGGAAGAGATCATTGAACGCCTCTTTAATGAAGTGGAGGTTCCCTAAGAACCCGATGCTGTCTTCCGAAATTCTGAAGAAGGTCCGAAAAATCCAGTTCAAGGTGAACCGGCTCCTTAATGCGCCCTTTGCCGGGCAGTACGCCAGCGTCTTCAAGGGGATGGGCATCGAGTTTGACGAGGTCCGGGAATACGTGCCGGGCGACGAGATCCGGACCATCGACTGGAATGTGACCGCCCGCGCCGGCGCCCCCTATGTCAAACGTTATGTGGAGGAACGGGAACTCACCATGATGCTGGTAGTGGATTTGAGCGGTTCCCAGTACTTCGGGGCGGCCGGCCCATTAAAGAGCGAGATTGCGGCGGAGATCTCCGCGGTCCTGGCCTTTTTGGCCATCAACCACAACGACCGGGTCGGGCTCCTGCTCTTCAGCGACCGCCGGGAGTTGTACCTGCCGCCGCAGAAAGGGCGGCGCCATGTTTTGCGGGTGATCCGGGAGATCCTCAATTACCAGCCGGCCGGGCGCAGGACCGACCTGAAAGGGGCCTTGGATTTTACCGGCCGCATCCTTAAACACCGTAGCATTGTCTTTCTCATCTCCGATTTCTTTGCCCCTGACTTTGAGGGGTCTTTGCAGAGGATCGCCCGGCGCCACGACACCATCGCCATCCGCATCACCGACCCGCGGGAGGAGGAACTGCCCGCCGTCGGCCTGGTGAAGTTCCTGGACCTGGAGAGCGGGGAGGAGCTGCTCTTTGATACCTCTTACCCTCCGGGCCGGGAATTACTGCGCCGGCAGAGGGAGGAGTACCGCCGTTCCCTGGAACGGCTCTTCAAAGCGAATAAGGTGGATTATATCAATATCAGCACCGCCCGCCCTTATATCGATGATCTGCAGAAGTTCTTCACCCTGCGTCAACAACGGTTACGCTGACCGGGGGTGCGAAGTGATAGAGAAAGGCGCTGCTTTCATGTGAATGTGTGACACGGGAGGTATAACACGGGGGGTTTCAAGATTTATGGCAAAGAGTGATACCAGCGCCCGGGAACAGACCGGGCGGGATGGATGGAATAGAGAGAGTAGAGAGGATAAAGAAGATAGAGGGAAGAGGGTGGAGAGGGAGGCTGAACGGGCGCGCCTGCGCAGGCTCGCGGTTTCTTTCTCCGCTTTCCTGGTCCTGGCGGCGGTTTTGGGCGGCGGTTTTCTCTTGCTGAAAGACCGCCTTTTCCCGCCGGCCCTTTCCCTGCCGGAAGGGGTGAAGGTCAGCGCCGCCTGGCGGTTGGAGGCGGAAGGGCCGTTCCGGATCGGGGACCTGATCCCGGTTTCCCTGGAGATCGAAGGGGTCAGCGGCGTGGACGTGCGGCAGTTGCCCCTTTCCGCCGCGGATCTCGGCGGTCTGGAACTGGTCAAAGAGGAGGAACCGGTGACCAGGGCGCGAAAGGGCGGCTGGCGCCGGCGTACCCGTTACCTCTTCACAGCCTGGCGGACCGGCGATTACCGGTTAACCACGGATAACATCACTTATTACACGGTTGACGGCGAGGAGGCCAAGGTGGCTGTGGAACCGCTGGAGTTAACGGTGGTCTCCGTGCTCCCGGCGGACCTGACCCCGGAAACGGCAAGTTTAAAGGAGGATAAAGGCCCGGTGGGGCTCCCGCCCGATTACCGCCCGTTGCTCCTGGCCTTGGTGACCGGGGCCTTTCTCGTTCTCCTTTTTCTCCTTCTCCGCCGTTTTGCCCGGAGACGCGGGAAAGACGGGGAGGCGGCGGTGGAGGAGTTGCCGCCCCCGGAACCGGCCCACGTGATTGCCAGGCGCCGGCTGGCCGCGCTCCGGGCCGCGGACTTGTCGGCCGCCGGCAAGATTAAGGAGTATTACAGTGAATTGAGTTTCTGCCTCCGCGAGTACCTGGAGAACCGGTATCACCTCCCCGCGCTGGAGATGACCAGCGGGGAGATCCTCCAGTCGCCGGTGCAGGCCGGGTTGCCCCTTACCCAACAGGCGGCCCTGGCCGAGGTGCTGAACCTCTCCGACCTGGTCAAGTTCGCCAAACACCGGCCGGCGGAGGAGACGGCCGCCGCCCTCTTTTCACTGGTGGAGGAGTTTGTCGAGGCAACCAAGGAGGAACCGCCGGCGGGGGCCCTTCCGGGAGAAAAGGAAGCCATGACGGGAGAAGGGGAAACTCCGGCTAACTCAGATCAAACCGGTTCCGGAAAGGCAGGGGAGTCGCGGGCATGATTATACGCAACCCTCTTTTTCTGCTGTTAATACCCGTGCTCGGCCTTATCCTGCTTTACCTGGAGATAAAGATGGGGAAGGAACGCACCCGCGCCCGCGGGGCGGTCCGCTATTCCTCAGTGGACGTGCTGAAGGAGGCGCCGGTTGCGCCCAGGGTACGGTGGGCCCGGCGTTTGCCCTGGCTCCGCCTGGTCTACCTGGTCTTGCTGGTGCTCGCCTTGGCCCGCCCGCAGATCGGGTTGAAGGAGACAATCGTCCGGCAGGAAGGGATCGATATCGTCCTCGCCCTGGATGTCTCCACCAGTATGCTGGCGGAGGATTTCATCATCAGGGGGTCCCGGAAGAACCGCCTCGAGGTCGTGCAGGAAGTGACCACGGAGTTTATTGCCAAACGCCCCCGCGACCGGATTGGGTTGGTCATTTTTGCCGGGCGCCCGTATATCCTCTCACCCCTCACCTGGGACCATAATTTCAGCACCGTACGCCTGCGCGAGGTGAAGGCGGGGATGATTGAGGACGGCACGGCCATCGGGTCCGCGCTAGCCACCGCCGTCAACCGCTTGCGGGAGTCGACGGCCAAAAGCAAAGTGGTGATCCTGTTGACCGACGGGGTGAACAACGCCGGGGCCATCCCGCCGCTGGCGGCAGCCGAAGCCGCCGCCGCCCTGGGGGTGACGGTCTATACCATCGGCGCCGGCTCCGACAAGCCGGTCCCTTACCCAACGACGGACCCCTGGGGGCGGAAGGTCTACCGGAACGTCGAGATCGGGCTGGATGAAGAGCTGTTGAAGGAGATCGCCAGGATCACCGGGGGGAAATACTACCATGCCAATGATACCGCCTCGCTGGTCCAGATTTTCCGGGAGATTGACCAGATGACCACCACCCCCCTGGAGATGCCGGTTTTCCGGGAATACCGGGAACTCTATCCCTATTTGCTCCTGGCGGCGTTCTTCCTCATTGCCCTGGAGGCTCTTTTGAATAATACAATCTACCGGAGGCTGCCATGAGATTCGCTGAACCCGGATATCTTGCCTTTTTACTGGTCCCGCTCTTGTTCATCATCTTCTTCCGCATTGTTGCCAAGAAAAACCGGCGGGCCCTGGCACGCCTGGCCGGCGAGGAGACCTGGGAGCGGGTTGTCGATTTTTCCGGGGAAAAACTGCGCCGGAGAACCAGGGCCCTGCGGGTCCTCGCCCTGGTCTTTACGGCCTTTGCCCTGGCCGGCCCCCAGTGGGGTTACGAATGGCAAGAGGTGAAGACCGAAGGGCGGGAGATCATTTTCGCCCTGGACACCTCCAAAAGCATGCTGGCGGCGGATATCAAACCCAGCCGCCTTGACCGCGCCAAACTGGCCATCAAAGACCTGGTGGCCACGGTTTACGGGGACAAGGTGGGGCTGGTCGCCTTTGCCGGCAGCAGTTTCCTACAATGTCCCTTAACCTTAGACTACAGCGCCTTTGGCGTTGCCCTTGATGCCCTGGATGTCTACAGCATCCCGCGGGGCGGCACCGCCATTGGCCAGGCGATAAACACGGCCCGGGAGGCCTTTGCCACCGGCGCCGGCGGGGAGAAGATCCTGATCCTGATCACCGACGGTGAGAACCATGAGGGCGACCCGGTGGCTGCCGCCAAAGAAGCCCGGGAAGAAGGGATCACCATTTACACCATTGGCCTGGGGAGCCCCGAAGGGGAGCTGATCCCCGTCAAGGACGTGCAGGGGAACCTCTCCTACCTGCGGGACAGCGAAGGCCGGGTGGTGAAGACCGTTTTGAACGAGGGGATCCTCCAGGAGATTGCCGCTGCCGGCGGCGGCGTCTACCTGCACGGGCGCGGCGCCTCCCTGGGCCTTGACACCCTCTACCGCAACGAGTTGGCCAAACATAAAGGCACGGAATTGTATAGCACCTTGGAGAAGAAGTACACCAACCGCTACCAGTTCCCGCTCTTCCTGGCCCTGCTCTTACTGGCGGCGGAGTTTCTTCTGGACTACCGGGCCATGCGGATGTTATAAATACCGGGGGTATTTCTGGATGAAGAAGAAAGCAGTCTATCTAATCGTCAGCATCTTGCTGGTCTTGGCCTTCCTCGCCCTCCTTGCCGTATTGACTTGGGGGAAAACCCTGCGGGTGGCCAAGGCCAACCGCAGGCTTGCGCAGGCGGACGACGCGGAGGGGGTGGCCGCAGCCCAGCGGGTTTATGAAGACCTTCTGGTTGACCAGCCCCATTCACCCTATCTCCTTCATAACCTGGGGCTTACCCTCTACCGCGGGGGGCAGGCGGCAGCGGCTGCCGGCCGTTTTGACTCCGCCGGGGAAGAACTGGCGAAGATGACAGGAGAACGCCGGGTGAACCCGGAGAACCGCCGGCGCCTGGAACATATCTTCCATTACCACCGGGGCAGCGCCTGGTTTACCACAGCCGGGAAGGGCGCCCTGGAAGAGGCCATTGCCGGTTATGAAAAGGCCCTGGTGGAATTTGAAAAGGCGATCCGGGCGAACCCGGACGATCTTGATGCCAAGTACAACTACGAGTTGACCCTTGCCCGCCTGGAAAAGGCCAGGCAGGAGCAGGAACAGCAGGAGAAAGGGACAGGAGAAAAGGAAAGAGGAGAACAAGAGGAGAAAGAACCCGGAGGCCAAGACCGGGACCGGCAAGAAGGTAACCAGGAAGGCGAGGAAGACCGGGAAGACCCCGGGAAAGACGGCGACGGGCAGGAGCAAGAGGAAGAGGCCGGAGATTCGCCCGCGGAAAGCGCCACCGGTAACCTGGGTAAAGAGGAAGACTCCGGCATGAATAAAGAAGAGGCCATGCAATTATTGGAGATGGCGGAGGGCGGCGTTTTGTACCAAGGGCCGCTCCTCCCGGAAGGGCCTCCGGCGGGTAAAGACTGGTAGGAGGGGGAGTTAAGTTGCCTGCGTACTGTTTTCGGCAAATTTTCCGTCGTGCCTGCAGCATCCTTTTTGCCACGGCATTGCTTTGCGGGGGTTGTTTCTGCTTCATGCCGGCGGCGGCCGGCGCTTTTACAGCCCAGGCCACAATTGAACATAACACGATTGTGGTCGGGGAAATGACGCAACTCTCCATTACCGTTACTGACGGCAAGCCCAGCAATCCCCCGGAGATCGAGCAGGTTGCCGGGTTGCAGATCCGGAACCTCGGCACGTCGCAACAGTTCCGGATTGTTAACGGGCAAACCTCCTCCTCGTTTGTATATAACTACTCGGTTCTGGCCCTGGAACCCGGGGAATATACCCTGGGTCCGTTCAAGCTGACCACGAAGAAGGAAGAGGTTATGACCAACACCGTCACCCTGACGGTCCTCCCGGCAAGCGGGCCGTCTTCCGGGACGGGCGGTGAAGAACCGGCCGGTTCGCCGCAGACCGGCGGGAGGCGGGAGCAGCTCTTCCTGGAGGTTTCCGTGCCGAAGAACCGGATCTATTTGGGAGAAAAGCTCCCTGTCACCATCAGCCTGTTTGTCGGCGATCTCCCGGTCCGTGAAATCAGCTACCCGGTTTTGGACGCATCAGAGTTCGTCTTCGCCCAGGCCGGCCGTCCGGTGGAGCGGCGGCGGATTATTGACGGCCGTGCCTACCAGGTGGTGGAGTTTCCCGCCACCCTGACCGCGGTCAAGACCGGCAAATTCACCCTCGGCCCGGCCAAACTGCAGTGCTCCGTTTTGACCCGGACCAGGCGGCGCAGCCCCTTCCCTGATTTTTTCGATGACTTTTTCTCTGATTATGAGTACCAACCGGTGACCCTGCAGAGCGATACCTGGGAACTGGAGGTGGTCCCGCTGCCCACAGCCGGACAACCGGCGAACTTCTCCGGGGGAGTAGGCCAGTTTGAACTGACGGCCACCGCCAACCCGCAGGAGGTCCAAGCAGGGGACCCGGTAACCGTAACCCTTACAGTAAAGGGGACCGGGAACTTTGCCGCCCTTTCCGCCCCGGTTCTCCGCCATCCTGACGGGTTCAAGATTTACGACGCGCAAAGAAAGACCTCCGGGGAAAGCGGGGAGGAAGTGGCCGTTTTCGAACAGGTGCTAATCCCCCTCAGCGAAGGTGTTGACCGGATCGGCCCTTACGAATTATCCTACTTCGACCCGGTGGCGGGGGAGTACAAAACCGCCCGTTCGGAGGCGATCCCGCTGACCGTCACCCCCGGTTCCGAACCGGCCGGGGCCACTGCTTTTACCCGCCCCGGGCGGGGCGCACCGGCTTACGGGCGGGATCTGGTCTTTATCAAGGGGACGCCGGGCCGCCTGCGCCTGCAAGCAAAGGTCTTTTACAGGCAGGCCTGGTACTGGTGGCTGCACCTCCTGCCCCTTGGCGTGTTTTTTGCCGCCCTGTACTACCGGAGGCGGATGGCGATGCTCAGCTCAGGAACGCCGAAAGCCAGGGCGCTCCGGGCCACCGCCCAGGCCGGGCAGAGGTTGAAAAAAGCCCAGGCCCTGCTGGAAAAGGGCGAAGAGGAACGGTTCATTGATGAACTTCATACCATCGTCCGGGAATACCTGGGCGAACGGTATGACCTCCCGGCGGCGGGGATGACCGGCGAAGTGGTTAACCAGCTTCAGGCCGAGGGCCTGAGTGAGGATAGTTTAAAGGATATCAAAGAGTTCTTTGAGGCTTATGACTTTTACCGTTTTACCGGGAGAAAGCCGGCGGCCGACGAGATCCAAAGGCTGCGGGAGACAGCCGGGCGGATCCTGGCCGGCGGTTGACCCGGGTAAACTTTGCAAAGGAGAGATGCAGCGATGAGCCTTTCCCGGCCGGATCATCGTTTACCGGTAAAAACCTGCGCCGTTCTCCTCTTCCTCCTTGTGCTCCTGGTTCTTCCCAGCCGGGCGGGGGCGGAGGAGAATCCAGGGCGGGTTATCAACCCGCAGGCCCTCTTTTACCAGGCCAACAGCCTGTACGAAGAGGGCCGCTACGAAGAGGCTGCCGCCGCCTACCGGCAACTGCTGGACCACGGGTACGAAAGCGGCAACCTCTATTTCAACCTGGGCAATACCTACTTCCGAATGGGCCGGACCGGATGGGCTGTCCTCTATTACGAGAAGGCAAAGCGGCTCATCCCCCGCGACGCCGACCTCCGCGCCAACCTGGGTTACGCCTTGGAAGGGGTGGAGGAGGGAACACCCTCCTGGCAGAGGGAGTTTTATCAAAACCTGGTCAACTTCTTCCCCCAGGGGCATCTGGTCTTGATGACATCTTTCTTCTTCGCCCTGCTGATCGCAATTATCATCGTGATGCTCCTGGCCAACGGCCACCCGGACATCTCCTTTGCGTCCGTGTTGCAGCAATCTCGGTGGCGGGTACCATTTTACCTTTGCGGTTTTCTTTTCCTTCTCTTCTTGACCCTGGCCGGGCTCCAGTATTTTGACCGCCTCACCCCAAGCGGGGTGGTGGTGGAAGCAGGCGGCGTCGCCCGCTACGAACCGGCGCCGGAAGCCACCGTCCATTTCAACCTTGACGAAGGGAGCAGGGTGAAGATAACCGGGGAGAAAGACGGCTGGTACCTGATCACGAGGCGGGATGGGAGAAGGGGTTGGGTGGAGAAGAGGTATATTGAAGAGATTTGAAAAGCCAGGTTTCTACATGAAGGAACTAAAAATTAGCGACTGTCCAAGAGGGGCAGTCGCCTTTTTATTGAGGTCAAAGTTTTCTAAAAAATGGATCAACTTCTTATGAAAGGGTTTATGGGGGGGTTTAGAAAATATGTTAATGAAGGGAAGTTAAGGATGACGAAGAATACGCAAAAAAATTATGGACAAACTATGAACGGCGCATAGCTCAGGCTAGAGCATTTAAAGAAAAAGAGGAGTATATATTACCAATAAGGATTGATGATACGAAAATTCCAGGATTACCTGAAACTATAGGATACATATCATTAGCAAATACCTCTATTGATAACATTGTAAATTTAGTAGTTAGAAAACTTAGTTCTATTGCCTGATTATATAATGGCTCCTATCCACTTTGTAAAGCAAACGCCACTATCGTTTTGCTCAAACTTCTATTTCATAAACCTGTCGAGTGATGGTTAAAAACTCGCTACGCTTGCGTCATCGGCACTTCTAATTTGTAGTTGAGAAATTAGGCTTTGAGATAACGTTGTATCACGCTTAGGTGTCGTCCGAAGTAGCAGGAAAAAAGGAAAGTTCCGCTTGTTGACATTAGATTGCCTATTCCGTGATCGCTTAACCTTGCTTCTTTTTTCCTAAAAAACTTCACCTTTAAGATGCATTCCATAATATGTTATAATATTCCTGTCTGTGACATCACCATTTTTTAGCTAATTAACGATTTAAAACCAACGATTGGGAGTTTTATTGTTTTTTACATAATATATTGGAATTAAAACGAAAAGAGGTGGATTTATGCCTTATGATTTTAAAAATTATCTTGTAATTGGGGTTTCATCAAGGGCACTATTTGATTTATCAGAGGAAGACGAAATATTTAAGACACAAGGAATAGAAGCATATTCTAGATATCAAATTGAAAATGAAGATAAGATTTTAAAGCCTGGTATTGCATTTGGATTGATAAAGGGTATTTTACAGCTAAATGAGTTAGTAAAAGGAAAAAGAAAGACTGAAGTCATTATTATGTCAAAAAACAATGCTGACACCAGCCTCAGGATATTTAACTCAATTGAACATTATGGGCTAGATATTAGTCGAGCTGCGTTAACAAGTGGAAGACCGCTTGCCCCTTATTTGAAAGCGTTTAATGTTGATCTATTTTTATCGGCAGATGAAAAGGATGTACAAGCTGCTATCGATGCAGATATAGCAGCGGGTATTGTTCAAAAATCAGACACATCCTACGAGGAAAACTCTGCTTCAGAAATTAGAATAGCTTTTGATGGTGATGCTGTATTGTTCTCGGATGAAGCTGAAGAGATCTATAAAACACAGGGCTTGGAAGCGTTCTTAGAACATGAAAAGAAAAATGCCCAAAAGCCGTTACCAGAAGGACCATTTGCAAAACTACTAAGGACTCTTTCTTTTTTGCAAAAGCAACTTGGCGAACGTAACCCAATTAGAACAGCTCTAGTAACGGCTAGGAACAGCCCTGCACATGAAAGGGTTATTCTTACCTTAAGGCATTGGGGTGTGAGAATTGATGAAGCATTTTTTCTCGGAGGTGCACCTAAAGATGGCGTTTTAAAAGCATTTGGAGCTCATATTTTTTTCGATGATCAAGATATATATTTACACAGTTCTTCAAAAGTTGTACCATCAGCTAAAGTTCCCTGCAAAACAAGAAAGACACAAGCAACGATAGACCAGAATGTCAAAAGCGTATAGAAGTATGACCTTCATATAAAACGTTTGTGGGGAGCTATGCTACTGCAATTACTAGATGGAATTCAACAATGGTCAATTAGCTGGTTTACCATATGAGGAAACGGCAATCAAATTCCCATCCAGGCTGAACACAAAAAAGCATATATCAGTTTCTATGGACAAGAGACGCTTATCGATTTCAGGGCCAGGACGGAAAAGGTCTTGGCGAAAATAATCAATGAATACCCGCAGGAAAGCAAAGTGGCAATTGTTTCGCATGGGAACATGATTAACATGCTGTTCAGAGGTGAAGCTCATTATGAATCAAAACGCTGTGCTTTACGAAGAATTAATAGAAAAGTTTATACAATGGGCTGGTACAAAAGCTGACATTCGTTTGTCCCTGATCGTTGGTTCACGTGCCCGCTGCGATCACCCCGCCGACAGTTGGGCTGATTTGGATATCATGACTTTTACAACAAACCCAAAAACC
>JAAYGG010000009.1 GCA_012727895.1 Bacillota bacterium | reverse complement strand
CTTTTCGGGTCAACCATAATCAACTTGACTTCCGCCGGCGTAGCTTTATATAACAAACTTATAATCAAGGCGTTCAGGCAGACGCTCTTCCCGGAACCGGTGGCGCCGGCCACCAAAAGGTGGGGCATCTGGTCCAGGGAAGCCACCACCGGCGCCCCGGCAATATCCACCCCCAAGGCCACGCCCAGTTTCCCCGTATCCCAAAACTCCTTTGTCTCCAGGACCTCGCGGAGGGTCACCGTCCGGGGTTCCTTGTTGGGGACCTCAATCCCCACCGCAGCCTTACCAGGGATCGGGGCTTCAATCCGTAAGCCCCGCGCGGCCAAGGCCAACGCTAGATCATCGGCGAGGTTGACAATTTTGCTCACCTTTACCCCCGGGGCCGGTTGCAGATCGTAACGGGTAATCACCGGGCCTTGAAAAACATCGATCACCCGGGCCGCAACCCCGAAAGCCGCCAGGGTCTTCTCCAGTTGTTCCGATTGGTCCATACTCCTGGTGCTGCGCCGGAAACGGGTGGAAGGATGCAAAAGGTCCAGGGGCGGCAATTGGTACGGCCCCAGTTTGCGCCCGGCCTGCCACGAGATGTCCAGGGCGGGGGTATACTCCTCTTCCCCCTTTTTACTTGCCCCGAAAAGATCTACCGGTTCGGTTTCGGCGGTGGCCGCCGTTTCCGCTACACGGGCGCGCCCGCGCCCGCGCTCGCGCTCTTTCTCCGCTTCAGGCCGCAGCCACTGGAAAGCCTCGCCCAGGACCCGGAAGATATCTTTGAAGGCCTGGATCAGCGGGCGGTTGAGCATCAGGATCAAGGCAACCACCATTAAAAGACTGAGGATGATCAGGGTCCCGTAGAAGGAGAAGATCCGGTACAGGATGAAAAGAACCAACCCGCCAAGAAAACCGCCCCTTGCCGAATACCAGACCGGCAACGGCGCTCCCACCGGCAGGCTCTCCGTGACCATGTAAAGGACCACAATCCACCAGCAGCAAAAGATGATAAACCCCCAAAAGCGGCTGGAAAAAGTGACCTTCTGGGGTCTCTTGATCATTTGCCAGCCGACAGCGGCGATAATGAGCGGGAGAGAATAAGCCCCCATTTCCCCGGCAAAAGCAGTAAAATACCTCCGCACGCTCATGCCGAAAGCCCCGGATTCCTGTACTGCCAAAGAGATAAAGGTCAGAGCCGCCAGGCCCAAAAACAGAACCCCCGCAAGCTCCCGCCGCAGCTCGCGCTGGCGCGGGGTCAGCTCTTGCTCCCGCTTGACCCGCGGCTTGACCCTGCGCTTCGGTTTCCGTTTTCTTTTTAACCCCCGAAACATCAAATACCCCTTTCTTTGCCCTTTAGGACCACCTGGGCAATGTTGACGGCATGGTCCGCCACCCGTTCCAGATTGGCGATGAATTCCAGGTAGACAATGCCTGAAGCCGGCCAGCACCTGCCCCTATTCAGGCGGTTGATATGGTTCTGTCTCATCTCTTCTCCCAGTTTGTCAAGGGCCCCTTCTTTCTCAATTACCCGCCGGGCGACGGCCGGATCGTCATCGGCCAGGGCCCGGAAGGATTCCTTGCAAATGGCAATGACTTTGTTATAAAGTAAATCCAGTTCGTTCATGGCCGTTTCCGAGAATGGAAGCTTCTCGCCGATCTTGGCCTCCGCACACCTGGCGATATTCTGTGCATGGTCGGCCATCCGTTCCACATCATTCACCACATGCATCAGCCCGGCCAGGTATTGCGATTGCTCCGCCGTAAGCAAACTCCGGGAAAGCAGGGTCGAAAGGTACATGGTGATCCGTGTCTGAAAACCGTCGGCCGCCGTTTCTTTCCGCTCCACTTCCCGGATGGCGGCGACATTGCCCTGGGTAAAAGCGGTCCAGGCCAGTTGGAACATTTCCAAGGCCAGATCGGCCATGCGCAAGATCTCTCTTGTCGCCAGTTGCAACGCGACCGCCGGTGTGTCGAACATCTTCTCATTTAAGAATCCGCATTGCAATTCTTCTTCCGGATGGCCGTTGGGGAAAACCCGCTCCGCCATTTTTAACAGCGGGTTCAAAAGCGGCAACCAGAATAAGAGCAAAAGCAGGTTAAAGACGGTATAGGCCACCGCAATCTCCCTGGAGATGACATTCGCCTGTTGGGGGAGGCACTCCACGGGAATAAGGAGGAAAACCTCCTGGAGCCAGCCACCCAAAGAGCAAAGCCCCCGCGTCAACTCCTGAACCAGATGGGAAAAGGGCTTAAGCAGCAGGAGAAAGAGGAAGGAAGATAACAGGTTGATGACCCACTGGGCCAGGACCGCCCTTTTCGTCATGACATTCCCTTTGAAAGAAGCCAGGGTGGCGGTGGCGCAAACCCCCAAATTGGTCCCGAACAAAAAGGGCAAAGCCGCCTGTAACAAAGCCAGGCGTAAACCGTTATCCAGCATCGACTGGGTGGCGATGATCTGTAACAAACCGATGGTGGCCGTACTGTTTTGCACCAGAAAAGTCGTGAGGGCGCCGGTGATATACCCCCAAACCGGTAAACGGCCAAACCGGAAGATGGTTCCTTGGACCAGAATATTCCCGGCAACGGGCTTCATCGTCTCAAGCAAAGTGTCAAGGCCGGTAAAGACCAGCCCGAACCCGAGAATACTGTACCCAAGGTAACGGGTGAAACGTCTGCGGCCAAAAGAGTAAAGCAAGAAACCGAGCCCAACCGCTAATAAGGGATAATGCTCTATGCGAAAGGTAATCAGGTGAACGGTGACGGAAATACCAAGGTTAACCCCGAGTAACATGCAGACGGCCTGCTTGAGGCGGAGCAAACCGGAGCCAAGCAGCCCGATGACTAAAGCAACGGCCGCAGCGCCGTCCTGCAAAACCGTTGTCAGCAGAAGCCCGGTCATGGCCGCCACTACCGGGTTTTCCGTTGTCCTCAGAAACCGGCGGAGCTTGTCCCCGGCGATCTTCTGAAAACCCTGGCCCATTAAGGTCAGGCCAAAAAGGAACAAGCCCAGGCCGCCAACGACGCCAAAGGTCAATTCCTGTGTGAAAAGAGTCATTGGGTCCTCCATTTTTCCCCACGGGTCTTCACGGCAAAGGGCATCATTATTCTATGGGCATTGGCTTGTTCTAGTTATTCTTTTCTCCGCCTGATTATCCTCCCTTGATACCGGTTGTTCACGCTTGGGCAAGCTCTTTTTTAGAATGGTTAATCAGTTTTTAACCAAATGATCATATTCCCCGGGTACCAACGGGGGTCGAGAAAATCGGCCGGATCCGTACTGAGCAATTGCATAATACGGCCCTGTCCCGGCCCCTCCGGTGTAACCAGGAGTTTTTTCCCGCCGACCGTCATGGCAAAAGGCCGGTCCGCCGCTGTTTCTTCTACCGCCAATACCTCCTCCGGAGGGATAACCGTGTAAAGGACCAACCTACTCCTCCTCCCTGTTTCGATCGTAAAGCCCCTTGAGGGAGGTCAATTCCTTCAATTTCCGCAGCGCGCTGCTGACACCGCCGACATCATCGATGATCCCTTCCGCCACCGCGTCTTTCCCCACCAGCACCGTGCCCACATCCCGTACGAGGTCGCCGGTTTTAAACATCAATTCCCGCAGCCTTTCTTCGCTGATCCGTGAATGCCCGGTGATGAAGTTAATCACACGGTCCTGCATCTTCTCCAGGTACTCATAGGTCTGGGGAACCCCGATCAACATCCCGCTGAGGCGCAGCGGGTGAATGGTCATCGTGGCTGTCGCGGCAATAAAGGAATAATCGGCAGCGGTGGCAATGGGCACGCCGATCGAATGCCCGCCACCCAACACCAATGAAACCGTGGCTTTGGAAAGGCTTTCAATCATCTCCGCAATAGCCAGCCCGGCCTCGACATCACCGCCGACGGTGTTTAAAATCACCAGCAAGCCTTTGATATGCGGGTTCTGCTCAATTGCCACCAACTGGGGGATGAGGTGTTCGTATTTGGTGGTCTTGTTCTTTGCCGGTAAAAGCATATGCCCTTCAATCTGGCCGATGATCACCATGCAGTGGATGTCCGAGGGGATCTGCGGCGGCGGGCTCATCTGCCCCAGTTGTTTCAGGCTTTGCAGCGTCAGACGTTGACGCCGGACCGGTCTTTCCCCTTCCTGCGTTTCCTGTTCCTGGCCCCATCTCTCCTGCGAACGCACTTCCTTCTCCCTTTCCGGTTTTTTTTGTTAGTATCGGTTATCGCCGCTGAAAAAATACGGTTTCCCACGGCAACAAAAACCGGCGCCCGGCATATAATGGACCAGTCCTGCCCGTATACTCGCGCGCACGCGCGTTAAGGTTTGAAAAACAAGAGGTCGTCCGCATCATGAAGGTACTTCTTCTCTGCGGCGGCGAAGGAACCCGCCTTCGCCCCTTTACCCACAGTATTCCCAAACAACTGCTCCCGGTGGTCAATAAACCCATTTTGCATCATATATTGGAATGGGTGGCGGCCAAAACCCCCCTCCGGGAAGTAGTATTGCTAACCGGCGAAAACCAGGAGATTTTCCGGCAGGCTGTTGGTGACGGGAGCCGGTGGGGCCTGCAAATATCCTATGTTTGCCAACCCCGCCCGCTCGGCCTGGCCCATGCCGTGCTGACCGCCGAAACAGCCCTGGGGAAAGAGGCGTTCTTGATGTATCTCGGTGATAATCTCCTGGAAGAATCGGTAGGAGAATACCTCTGTGTTTTCGAAGAAAAACACCTGGACAGCTTGCTTCTCCTCCGCAAGGTACCGGACCCGGAAAATTACGGGATAGCGGAGATCGCCGGCGACCGGGTCCTGCGCGTGGTGGAAAAACCGGAAAAACCCCCGGGCAATTTGGCCCTTTCCGGCCTTTATCTCTTTTCCCCCGCTATCTTCCAGTCGATACGGAATATTTCCCCCTCCGCCAGGGGAGAGTTGGAGATAACCGATGCCATTCAAAACCTTTTGGACCGGAGAAAAAAGGTGGAATACCGGCTCTTGACCGGCTGGTGGCTGGATACCGGAAGCCCGGATGCGCTTTTAGACGCCAACCGCTATCTCCTGGGCAAGTTCACCCCCGCCGTCCTGGGCCGGGTTATCAACTCCCGGGTCAACGGCTGCCTCTACCTGGAGAGGGAAAGCTCCATCGAAAACTCGCAGATTAACGGGCCGGTCTATATCGGGGCCGGTTGCCGGATTAAAGATTCCACCATCGGCCCGTGGGTTACAATAGGCGACGGCGGGACCGTCACCGGCAGTGCCCTGAAAAACTCCATCCTCTTCTCCGGAGCCCAGGTGGAAAATTTCGCCCTGCACCAGAGTATCATCGGCCGGCGGGCCCTCCTCACCGGCAGGCACAGGCCGGATCAAGCCCAAGGCGCCGCACCTTCCCCGCAACCCTTCTCCCGCCTGCTGGTAGGGGATGATGGGGTGGTTATCTCGTAGTTCGACACTACAAAACAAGGCCCGGGCCCGGCGCCCTACCCCAGCGCGCCGGGGGACGCCCTTGCCGGATTGCCGGCAGGCCAACCCTCAGTCCCAACCAGCGGCGTTAGGAGCGAGCAGGGCAAGGCGCGAGGGAGGACGGAGCGCAGATAATACTCGATGTATATCGAGCACCGCCCGGACCGAGCAACGCAGCCATGCGTACGCGCGCGTAGCGCGCGACT
>JAAYGG010000078.1 GCA_012727895.1 Bacillota bacterium | reverse complement strand
GTACTTGTACTGCCGGAGAAATATCGCCGGCGTCTGCGCACTACAAATGCTCTAGAGCGCCTAAATGAAGAGATTAGACGTCGTGAACGAGTTATCCGGATTTTCCCGAACCGGGAATCGGCAATTCGCCTGATCGGAGCCGTGCTCATGGAGATTGACGACAAGTGGGTAGCCGGCAAAAAGTATCTCTGATATGAGCGAATACCTCCAATGGCAAGAAGAGCAAAAACAAATCAATGATCGAAGTAATATTGCTTATATCGGATAAGCATAATGATAACTGAGGAATTTACACACTAATTTGGACTTGATCCGTTTTATTAGTCGCACTTAAATACTTGCTTTAACTATTCACTAAAACAGTCAGACGAAAGGCGGGCAGAGGATGAAGCTGAGACAGAAGATTTCTCTGGGAATTATCGGCCTTCTCTGTATTTTCGGGTTGAGCACGTATTTGGTGGTAAACCGCCAGGTTGACAATTTGGTGCAGAGGAGTTTGCTAAATGAACTTTCTTCCAATTTACGATTAGGATATAAGCTTATAGATACGATTTATCCGGGAGATTGGCGGGTGGAAAATAATAATTTATACAAGGGGAACGAACTGATTAACAATAACTTTCTGGTTGTGGATACTATCAAGGAGTATACGGGCGCCCTGGCCACTGTTTTTCTGGGTGATACCCGGATTGCCACCAACGTGACCCTTGAGAATGGCAGGAGGGCGCTGGGAACCAAAGCCGCGCCGGAGGTTGTGGCCAAAGTCCTCCGCGGTGGTGAGGACTTCATCGGCGAGGCGGATGTGGTTGGCAAGCGGTTTTTAACGGCATATACCCCGATCCGGTCAAGAGAAGGAAAGGTAATTGGCATGTGGTTTGTTGGTGTCGAGAAAGAACAGGCCGGCCGGGTTGTCGCTCGACTGAACAGGCTCATCGGTTTGGTTCTTTTCGGCAGTATTGTGCTGGGGGTTTTGGCCTCATTGGTATTTGCCAGATTTGTATTAAGGCCGATCCCCCATTTATTAGCCGCGATTAACCGGGCTTCCCAAGGGGATTTAACAACGGAGGTGGCGGTTATCACCAGGGATGAAATTGGCGGTTTGGCGCGGGAATTCAATAGCATGTTGAAAAAACAGCGGGAGTCCATGCTTTTGGTCCGTAATGCCACGACACGGATTCACGATGCCATCATGCAGATCTCCAAGGGCAATGAGGACCTTTCCCAGCGTACCCAGGAACAAGCTTCCACCTTGGAAGAAATCTCCACAACCCTGGAAGAGTTGACCGCCTCCATCCAAATGGTGGCAGCAAACTCGGCACGGGGGGAAGGACTCTCACAAGCCACATTGAATGCGGTGGAAGAAGGGAAAAGAGTCATTGCCGAGACAATCAGGGCAATGGAGGAGATATCCGAGAGCAGCAATCAGATTGCGGAGATTGTCGAGGTTGTCAATGATATAGCCTATCAAACCAACCTCCTGGCGTTAAACGCAGCGGTGGAAGCCGCCCGCGCAGGCGAGCAGGGTCGCGGGTTTGCTGTGGTTGCGGCCGAAGTCAGGAATCTGGCCAGCCGGACTGCGGAATCAGCCAAAGAAATTGCGGATTTAATCACTGAGAGTGTGGTCAAGGTCGAAAACGGCAACCAAATGGTGGAAAAAGCCGGGGAAACCCTTGATCTGATTGTTGAGAATACCAAGGAGACGTTCGAGGCGAATACAGAGGTGGCGGCCGCCATGAGGGAGCAGGCAGACGCCTTCATTCAGATGCAGTCGGCGGTTGAACAGATGAATGAGGTTACCCAGCAAAATGCCGCCATGGTTCAGGAACTTGCCTCCTCCAGCCAGGCATTGGATATAGAAGCCAATAGCCTCCACTCCTTGGTTGATAAGTTCGTAGTAGAAGATAATAAACAAGGTCTTCGCAGCCGCCTGCGTGATTGATCTTGATAAGCAGCGGGAATAAGCGTGCGGGCTCCAAGGCCTGCACGCTTTCTTTATTGGTTTCAATTACCGGCGCGTTCTTTCTCAACTGAAGGTTTTTGCTCAGCTGAAGAAGTTGATATACCCCTGGATCAGCACGATTATGATAATAACCGGCAGTACCCACTGGAAATAGCCTTTAAGGGCGCGGGGCAATTTTACGCCTTTACCGGTGTTGACTTCCTTCAGGTAGTTGTCAAAACCCCACCCGTAACGGGTGACGCAGAAGAGAAGGTAAATCAGGGAGCCGAGGGGAAGCAGGTTGTAGCTGAGGATAAAGTCCTCCAGATCCAGGATCATTGTACCCTTTCCTAAAGGCTGGAACCAGCTGAGCACGTTAAACCCTAAAATACAGGGGATGGAAAGGACAATAATTAAGAAGGCATTAATTATGGAAGCCTTTTTGCGGCTCCAGCCCCAAAGGTCCATACCAAAGGCGATGATATTTTCAAAGACCGCGATTACCGTCGAATAGGCGGCGAAGGTCATAAAGATAAAGAAGAGCGTACCCCAGATCCTCCCGCCGGCCATCGAATTGAAGATATTCGGCAGGGTGACGAAGATAAGACCCGGTCCTTCACCGGGATCAACGCTAAAAGCGAAGCAGGCCGGGAAGATAATCAGCCCGGCGACCAGCGAGACAAAAGTATCCAGGGAGGCGATGTTTATCGATTCGTGGAAAAGGTTGCGGTCTTTATCGATGTAGCTGCCGAAGATCGCCATTGAACCGATGCCCAGGCTCAAGGTGAAAAAGGCCTGGCTCAAAGCGGCAAAGATCGTTGCCCAGATTCCTTTCTCCTGCACGCGGCTGAGATCAGGCAACAGGTAAAACTTCAGGCCTTCACTGGCATTGGGGAGGGTCATGGATTTTACCGCCAGTACAATGATGATCGCCAGCAATAAGACCATCATGACCTTGGTTACCTTTTCGACGCCTTCCTGCAGGCCGAGGGAGCAGACGCCAAAACAAAACACGGTTGTAATCGCCATCCAAATGAACATTTCCAAGGGGTTGGCGATCAGACTGCCAAAAACCCCTCCCACCTGCTCGGTGTTGAGCCCGCTAAACTGGCCAATCATAAACTTGTAGAAATAAGCCAGCATCCATCCGGCCACAGTGGTATAAAACATCATCAGCAGGTAGTTACCGGCTATGCCCATATACCCCGTGAGGTGCCACTTCTGACCTTTTTTCTCCATCACATGGAAGGAGGTGGCGATACTTCTCTGGCTGGCCCGTCCTACCGCCAACTCCATGGTCATGATCGGCAAACCAATCGCAAAAATACAAATGAGATAGATAAGGACAAATAGTCCCCCGCCGTACTGCCCCGTAATGTAGGGGAAACGCCAGACATCACCCAACCCGATAGAACAGGCCGCTGAGATTAAAATAAATCCCAAGCGGGAAGCGAACCTTTCTCTTGACTTCACTTTTCAACCTCCTCTATTGCTTTTAGTACAGAAATTGGGCGGTTCGCCTGGAACCTTAAATAATTATAACAATTTTGTAAACCACAAAACCTAGTATATAATATTTTTTTCTGCTTATCAACGCTTTTTAGGGCCGGGAT
>JAAYGG010000077.1 GCA_012727895.1 Bacillota bacterium | reverse complement strand
TTCATACATGATCCGGTCAAAAAAACGTTTTTCTTCAAGCGCCCCAACCAGTTCACGGCGCCTGGCCAAAAAATCGTTCACAGTCATGCCTCCTTCGCAAGGTGATAAAAAAAACAGGATTGCCATTAACAATACAGTTTATCTCCAATCCGGCAGAACCGGAACAAGATGGGGGCATGAAGAAACCTTATTAAGTTAGATCTTTTCCGCCAGGAGTTTCTGTAAGACTTCATGACTAATCAGGTTGGCCTGGTTCTCCACCATTTCTATGCCTTCTTTGCCTCCGCTGGCAATCCCGTTCTTCAGGATGACCGGGAAAAAGCCTTCCTCCGCAGCGCCTTTGTATGTAGAAAGCACGCAGTATTCGGCGCAAAAGCCCGCAATCACCACGATGTCGGTTTTATGCTCCCGCAAGATCTGCGCACACTCTGTTTCTTCAAAACTGTTGACATGTTCCTTATGGATCCGGTAATCGCCGGGTTCCGGTTTTAACGGGTCAATAAGTTCAAAACCGGCCGTCCCCGGCAGCACACCCTCCTTTTCCCCCTGATGCTGAATCCACAGAATAGGGCTGCCTGTTTTCCGGAAATAAGGGATTACCGCATTTATGGATTCAGAGGCCGCATCCATCGACTCCTTTGCGTAGCCGCCGTAAAACGCTTTTTGCAGATCAATGACGAGCAAAGCATAGTTCATAAGGAAAACCCCTCTCCGCTAAAAAAGATTGATTAACCCCGCGGGCACGGGTAAAATGAAATTAAGCGGGCGCACGCGCGGTCAAGAAAAAGGAGGCCAATTCTATGACTGAGAAAAAGACGGTTGGCCGGGATACGGTGGACTATATCAAAGAAGCAGTTTATATCTTAAAAACGTATTTTACCGGCAGGCTCAAAATCTCATTTTTACTGGGAGTTATCTGCTATCTCGCCTTGTATCTTATGGGAATAAGGTTTAAAGGACTGATCAGTATTATTTTCGCCGTTGCCAACCTCCTTCCCTACCTGGGGCCGGCCATTGGCATGTTCTTTTCCGCCTTGATCGTGGTCTTTCAAGAGCCGGTCCTGGCGGTATGGGTAATCCTCTTGAACCTAGGGTTACAGTTCCTGGACTCGTTTGTCTTTTCCCCTGTTATCCTCGGCAAAAACCTGGGACTCTCCCCTTTTATCGTCTTGGCGGTAGCCCTCATCGGCGGCGCCTTCTTTAATGTCTGGGGAGTTGTTTTTGCCGTCCCCGTTGCCGCTATAATAAACCTGCTGCTGAGGTCCTTGCCTTATAGAGAGAAAGAACGGTGACTGCCCCGAGGACAACCACCCCTCCCACCAGGGCCCATGGCCCGGGCGCCTCGCCCAACAATAAGAAGACCCAAACGGGATTGAGGATGGGTTCGATGACCGGGATGAGGATGGCCTCCAGGGCGGTCACTTTTTTGATGGCGATGGTATAAAAGATATAAGAAAAACCCAACTGGAAAAGGCCGAGGAAAACCAGGGCGCCCCATTCAAAAGCCGTGGGCAGGGCCTGGAAGTAAAAGGGCAACCCCACCAGCGCAGTGATGATATTCCCAAGCATCACCGCTTCCAACGGCGAACCGTCCTTCTGTTTTCTGAGCAAAAGAGTGAAGAGGGCAAAAAAAACGCCACTGAGGACGCTTAAGATATTACCCGTCAGGTTCCCGGGGGCCAAGTCGTCCACGAAGAAAAGGAGCATCCCGCCGAGGACCACCCCAACCGTTACCCAGTCGGCGGCGGTGACCCGTTCCCGCAGTACCCAGTAGCTAAGGAGCGCCACATAAACAGGGGCGGTGTACTGCAAAAGGATGGCATTGGCGGCGGTGGTCATCTTATTGGCGATGGTAAAGAGGCTCACCACACCGGCATAGCAAAGGGCTGTCCCGATCTGCAGCGCCGACCATTCAAGCCGGGGAAGGCGCTTGTCACGGATATAGAGGTAACAAAAGATGACGAGGGCGGCGATCCCGCTGCGGGCGCCGGCAATGGCCAACGGGCCCCAAGAGACGACCGACTTGATCAAAAGTCCTCCTGCGCTCCACAAAATAGCAGCTAGAACCAGAAAAAGTATGGCCTTGTTTCGTTCTGTAACGGCGGCTGTTTCCCTCTTCAATTTCTTCCCTTCCTTGTCCCAATTGTTTTAAATTAATATCCGTTTTTTTTGCTATTCTCCCCACTTTAGTTTGGTATTCGCTGCTAAACCGGAATTACCTGCCTGGCGGCAGGCTCCGCCCGCTGTTCCATCCGGCCTGCTCCATCCAGCCCCGGCAACTACCCATACGGGCAGGCGCGCCCCCCGCTTCCCCTTTGTTAAAGCAATTTTAAAGAAGCTCCCGGAAGATGCCGAATAGATTACCAAGGGAAATAATTCCTGCATTTACCGTAATCTCCGGCCCGTCCTTGTTATTAACCTCTCTCTGTTTTTGCCGCAATCTCTCTCCCGTTCTTACCGGTGCAGAGGACTTGGCCGGAAATGATTCCGAAAGGGGTCGGTTGTTGTTTGGCGGTGAAACGGGAAAAACAAAGAGAAAGGGATAAGAAGCAAATACATAAAATAGCCTTCATCTTCATGCTGGGCTTGGCACTGCCGGTCTTTCCCGGGCTGGTCAACGCCCCGGACCGAACCGCTGCGGATCTTCCCCTCTATTCTGAAGTTATTATCGCCGCTGTCGGCGATGTAATGGTCCACAGCCCGCAGTATAAAGCCCAATACCGGCAGGAAACCGGCACTTACGACTTTACGAATAATTTCCGGTTTATCAAACCCTATCTCCTCCGGGCCGATCTCGCCCTGGCCAACCTGGAAACGACTTTTGGCGGGGAGGCCATCGGCTATTCGGGGTTCCCCCGGTTTAACACCCCGGACAGCTTGGCCGGCGCCCTAAAGGATGCCGGGTTTAATCTTATTATCACCGCCAATAACCATACGGTCGATACGGGGATCAACGGCGTCTTCAGGACGATTGATGTCCTCCGGGAGCGGGGCCTGCAGGCAATCGGGACCAGAAAACCGGAAGACGAGAAAAGTTACATTGTGAAGGATATCAACGGGATCAAAATCGGCTTTTCCGCCTATACCTTCGAAACCCCCAGGGTCTCAGGGAAGAAAACCCTAAACGGGATTATTGTCCCCCAGGAGTATGAAGACCTCATTGACACCTTTTCTTATCAAGATTTGGGCGCCGGGCTGCCAAAGATCAAAGAGCGCATCGAAGCCCTGCGGGAAGAAGGAGCGGAGTTCATCGTCTTATACCTGCATTGGGGCGAGGAATACCAGAGGGAGCCCAACAGGGCACAGAGGAAAATCGCAAGCACCTTGGCGAACTACGGGGTAGACCTGATCTTCGGCAGCCATCCCCATGTCTTGCAACCCATTGAATATGTCCAGTCCGATGACGGTAGCAAGGCCACGTTGGTCTTTTTCTCCTTGGGCAATTTTCTCTCCAACCAAAGGTACGAACGGTTGAAGAAGAAGTACACGGAAGACGGGGCCATCGTCTACGTGGAGGTTAAAAAGGACTTGCATACCGGTGAGGTCTTCATCGCCGGCTTCTCCTATTTGCCCACCTGGGTGCATAAGTACACGAAAAAGCAGCGGCTGGTTTATGAGATCCTCCCCTTAAACGATACCCTGGGCAATTTTGAATATTACAATTTGCTGACCGGGGAGAGTATCCGGCGGGCTGTCAACTCCAAACGGAATACGGTCAACCTCTTCAAAAAACCGCCCTTACCCGTTGGGCAGCAGGCGCGGGCGCTCCCTGCTGCCGGTCTAGAGCGTTCCGGGGAGGAACCTTCAATCCCACCGCCGGATGCCGCCACAAAATAATATACTAAAGGTGAAGGGTTGGAGGAAGAACCCCCACCAAAATTACGAAAGGGACGGGGCCTTTCTCCCCGTCCCTTTCTTTGCAGTTTGGCTTCATTACTCGCTCTGATCCTTCTCCCGGATCTCCACCCGCCGGATCTTGCCGCTGATTGTCTTGGGAAGCTCGGTGACAAACTCAATAATCCGCGGGTACTTATAGGGGGCTGTGACCTTCTTTACATGCTCCTGCAATTCCTTGGCCAGGTCATCGCTGGGTTCGTACCCGGCGGCCAGTACCACCGTGGCCTTGACCACCTGGCCGCGCAACTCGTCCGGGATACCGGTGACTGCACATTCCAGCACCGCCGGGTGCTCCAGAAGGGCGCTTTCCACCTCAAAGGGGCCGATCCGGTAACCGGAACTCTTGATGATATCGTCGGTGCGCCCCACGAACCAGTAATAGCCGTCCTCATCACGCCAGGCGGTGTCGCCCGTATGGTAGAGGCCGTCGTGCCAGACTTTCCGCGTCAGTTCTTCGTCACGGTAGTAACCCTTGAACATCCCTACCGGGCAATGCCGGTCCGTACGGACCACAATCTCGCCGACCTCACCGACCTCGCAGGAACGGCCGGTTTCATCCACAATGTCCATGGCAAAACCGGGGGAAGGCTTGCCCATAGAACCCGGTTTCGGTTCCATCCAGGGATAGGTGGCCACCATGACAACGGATTCGGTCTGGCCGTAACCCTCCATCAGTTTTAAGCCGGTCATTTTGAAAAACTGGTTGTAGACCTCGGGGTTTAAGGGTTCGCCCGCCACAACGCAGTACTCCAATTTACTCAGGTCGTATCTGGTAAGATCCTCCTTAATCAGATAGCGGTAGACCGTCGGCGGCGCACAGAAACTGGTCACCCCGTTTTCGGCGACCACCCGCATCAGTTCTTTGGGGTCAAACCGCTCGTAGTCGTAGACAAAGACCGCCGCGCCCGCCAGCCACTGGCCGTAGATCTTCCCCCAGGCCGACTTGGCCCAGCCGGTATCGGAAACCGTCAAGTGTAGGCCGTTCTCCCGTACGTTCTGCCAATAGGCGGCTGTCAGGATATGCCCCAGGGGGTAAGTCTGGTCGTGGCGCACCATCTTGGGATAACCTGTGGTGCCGGAGGTGAAATAGAGCAGGAGGGTGTCGTCATTGCAAGTGGCCGCGGCCCCTACCGGCCTGGTAAACTCCGCCGGGGCCTGCGCGATCCCCGCGTCAAAACTGTGCCACCCTTCGCGCTCCCCGCCGACGATGATCTTTAAAGCCAGGGTCGGCGAGTCGGCCTGGGCGGCGTCGACAGAATCCTGGAGGGTACCGTTGTCCACCGCCACAATGGCCTTAATCCCCGCCGCGTTATTCCGGTAGACAATATCCTTGGTGGTCAAGAGGTGGGTGGCGGGGATGGCGACCGCGCCCAATTTATGCAGGGCCAGGAGGGAGAACCAAAACTCGTACCGGCGCTTGAGGATCAGCATGACCGGGTCGCCCTTGCCAATCCCGAGACTCCGGAAGAAATTGGCCGCCTTGTCGCTATATAGCTTTAATTCGCCAAAGTTAAAGCTGGCTTTTTCTCCCTGCTCGTTACACCAGACCAGTGCGGTCTTCTCCGGCTCAAGCCGGGCCCATTCATCAACCACGTCATAGGCAAAGTTGAAGTTCTCAGGGACCTTGATGGCAAATCCTTCGTAAAAGTCTTCATAAGAAGAGAATCTTACACGTGACAGGTATTTTTCCAGCATTATTCGTCATCACTCCCCTACTATAACAGCAAGGAACTTGGCGGGCCGGCCGCCCATGGCTTTCATACCATGTTCCACATTGGAATCGAAGAAAAGGGCATCCCCCTCATTCAAGAGAACCTCATAGCCGTTAAGGATCACCTTGAGGGTACCTTCCAGGACATAATTGAATTCCTGGCCCGGGTGGCTGTTGAAATTGACCGGCGCCAGTTCTGGTTCCGGCTCGACGGTTACCAGGAACGGCTCAATTTTCTTGTTGATGAAATTATAGGCCAGGCTTTGGTATTTATAGTCCCGGCGCCGTTCCACCGAGACCCCCTTGCCATTGCGGGTCACGGCATAAGTGCGCAGCTTGGGTTCTTCCCCGGTCAGCAGGGAGGAAAGCTCAACCCCGAAACGCTTGGCGATCTTAAAAAGGATACCTACGGGGATATCAGTTTCGCCGCTTTCATACGCCAAAAGCAGGTCCTTGCTCACCCCCAACTCCTTGGCCAGCGTCTCCACGGATACACCGTTGATCTCCCGCAGACCCTTGATCCTTGCTGCCAGCATTTTTAACTCCTCCGGCACGTTCTTCACCCCTCTCATAAGATTTCTTCACAAGCAAGCTTGTATTATAAACATTTTAAACAGATGCTAAGACCATGGTAGAAAAAGTTGAAGCAACGTGCGGTTGCAATTAATTTATGTAAGTATAGCGCGCTGAAAGAAAAAAGTCAAGCAATACATTACAGCTGATAGTGTCAAGACACTGTAGGTTTTTAAACCTCACATTCAGCAAACATGCACTAAATAACAGCATTAAATTCATTAAGAGATTTTAGAGCCACCCTGGTTAAGTTGTGACCGCCACGTAATAGTGG
>JAAYGG010000076.1 GCA_012727895.1 Bacillota bacterium | reverse complement strand
CTTTCTCTTCACATATGAGCAATATTGTCCCCATCATGGAAGCGGCGCAAGACCAAAACAGCCTGGTGCTCCTGGACGAACTGGGCGCCGGTACGGATCCGGCCGAGGGCGCGGCACTGGCCACGGCTATCCTCAAGACCCTGCACAGCCGCGGGGTGCGGACCGTGGCCACCACCCATTACAGCGAGTTGAAGATCTTTGCCTACAACACCCCGGGGGTGGAGAATGCCTCGGTGGATTTTGACCCCCGGACCTTGCGGCCCACCTACCGCCTGCTCACCGGAGTTCCCGGGCAGAGCAACGCCTTTGTTATCGCCGCCCGCCTGGGGCTGGAGAAGGCCATTATTGAAGAGGCGCAGCAACTGGTGGCCCCCGGCACCCGGAACCTCGAGGAGCTTTTGGGGCAGATCGCAGAGGAAAAGAGAGAACTGGAGGCGGAGCGGGAGAAGACCGCCCGGCTTCGTTTGGCTTTGGAGAAGAAGGAGAAGGAGTACACAGAGAAGCTTGGCCGTTTCGAAGGGGAGCGGGCAAGCCTGCTACGGGAAGCCCGGGAAGAAGCACGGAACCTGATCCGGGAGACCCGGCGGGAGATGGAGAATCTCCTGCGCCGCCTGCGCGAGGCCGCCCCTGAGGACCAAAGCGAGATCGCCAATGAGGCCCGCAGGCAATTGGCCGGGCGGCTGGCGGAAATACCGGATGAAGCAGGGCTATTTGCGGGGGGCGGATCCCCCGGGGAGATCCTGCCCGGGAAAACCGTGCGCCTTTCCCATCTGGAACAGGAAGGCGTCGTTTTGGAAGTAAAAAACGGCCAGGCGCAGGTACAGGTGGAAGGCGGCCTCCGGGTCTGGGTGCCCTGCGCCGGGCTGGCGGAAGTTTCCCGGGCTCCGGAACGGCAAGGCCGGGGGGAAAAGGGCGGCATCAAACGGTCGGCGGTCAGCAAGAGCGCGACCATCTCATCCCGGCTTGACCTCCGGGGGATGAATGTGGAAGAAGCATTGGAAACGGTCGATAAGTACTTGGACGAGGCTTTCCTGGCGGGCCTGCCTTCCGCCGTCCTGATCCACGGTAAAGGAACAGGGGCCTTGCGGAGCGCGGTCACCCAGTTTCTCAGTGAACACCCGCAGGTGAAAAGCTACCGCCTGGGCGGGATTGGCGAAGGCGGGCTCGGCGTAACCGTGGTCGAACTGAAGAAATGAGGCAAAGACGGCGCCGTCGTCCGGATAGCTTTTAATCCCGCTTTTGCGGTTGCGGTTGCGGGCGCGGGCGGCGGCGGTATTTTTTTAAGACTCCTGTGCCTTGTAACAGCAGATAGATGCCGGAAAGAACCAAAAGCGCCGGCCCCCCGTAACGCAAGAGGTACCCCCAGCCGATCCCAAATTGCAAAAGGAGAATAATAACCCCGGCAACCACCAGAATCGCCCCGAGGGCCTTTACCCCTTCGCTCTCTTTCCCCGCCGTCTCCGGGGGAGCACCGCCGGGCCTGGCCGACAGGCGCTGCGCACAGGTGATCGCATCGATGATCCCGTAAAACCAGACGGCGATCGTGATCAAAACGGTGCTGACCAGGGCGGTGACGGGTCCGGCCTGGATTGACTGGAGGTTTAATTGCTTGCCTGGAAGAAACATGGGCACGGTGGTGAGAAGGGAATAAACGAGGGCGCTGATGGTGGTGATGGTCACGGCAATCAAAACAACGGCTTTCCCGTAGTCTTCATTATAAAGCTGGCCGATGCCGGGGAAGAGAGCGGAAAGGATCCCGCCGATCACCGGGTTTTTCTTCCGGGTTTCAGCCACTCAAGACACCCCTTTCTCGATTTTTTCCTGAGACAAATCATGGCATATATTTTACCATATGCCATGGGATATTTCTATTAGAACATACTTGTTTT
>JAAYGG010000075.1 GCA_012727895.1 Bacillota bacterium | reverse complement strand
TTCACGGGACTCATCAGAAGGGCTTTAGAACTCGCTGATCACCAGTTCCACGCGGCTGCTGCGGCCATGGTCGTCTTCACAAACCACCTGGTGCTTGCCGGGTTTGGGCAGGTAGAAAAGGGTTTCCCCCGGGGCGGTTGTTCCCAGGAGGACGCCGTCGACAAACCAGTAAAGTTTCCGGACTTCGCTGCCGGCGGCGGCTTCCAGGGCGATTTTCTGGAATTCCTCAGGGATTCCCGGCCGGAGGTAATAATGGGAACCGGCGGCGGGGGAATTGATCTCCGGCCCGGCCCCGGGCAGGGTTTTATGGGTCTCCGGCAGTAGGGGCGGGAGTTCCTCAAGGGGGTAGCCGTTCTGCTTGAACCAGGCGGCGACCCGGGGCGGCCAGTTGACATAGGTCTTTTCCACCACGGAACGGCCGGCGACCCGGTCCGGCGGCAGCCGGTAGCCGGTGGCGGCATCCAGCAGTGTGCTCCGGTGGAAGGAACAGGTGGTAACCGGCGACGCGTTGGTCAGGTATAAGTCGGTGACAACCGTCCCGCAGTGCGGCCCCGGCGGTTGGCCGCTGAGGGCGCAGACCTCCCGCTCGCGCACGTTGTCGGGGCGTTGGAACCAGGCGACCGGCGCGCGCCCGTCGATCCGGCTGAAAATATCGAAAAGCAGGGGTGCGGCTGCTTCCGCGCCGATTAACCCCGGCCGCCCTTCGCCGGAGAAATTGCCGACCCAGACCCCAACGGTGAAACGGGGGTCATACCCTATGCTCCAGGCATCCCGGTACCCGTAAGAAGTCCCGGTCTTCCAGGCCACAGCCGGAAGGGTGGAAAACTCCCAGCAGGAGGGGAGGTCCGGGCGGTTCAGTTCCTGGAGGATACCGGTGACAATATAGGCGGCGCCTTCGTCAAAGAGTTTTTTCCGGGCATGCCGGGGCGGCGCCTGCCCGGGCAGGAATACCGGGTAGACATACTCCCCGCCGTTGGCCAGGGCGGAATAAAGCGCGGTGAGTTCCAGCAAGGTGACCTCACAGCCACCGAGGACAAGGGAGAGACCGTAATGTTCCGGCGGGTGGGTGATGGTGGAAAAGCCCGCCCTGCATAAAAGCTGGTGGAGGCCGTCCTCGCCCAGCCGGGCCAGGAGATTGACGGCAGGCACATTCAAGGAACGTCTCAGGGCTTCTTCCGCGGTGACCAGCCCGTTATAGGTGCGGTCGAAGTTGATCGGGGAAAAACCGCTGTAGTCGACGGGCACATCCTCCAGGTAATGGGCGGGGGTGATCAACCCTTTCTCCAGGGCCAGGAGATAAACAAAGGGTTTCAGGGTGGAACCCGGCGAGCGGGGAGCCAGGTAGCCGTTGACCTGACCCTCGGCCTGTTCGTCGAAGAAACCGGCGGACCCGACGGCGGCCAGCAGTTCGTAGGTGCGGTTGTCCAGGACCACCACCGCGCCGTTGGTGATCCCTTCCGGGCGCAAGCCGGCGATGTGGGCGGCCAGCAACTCCTCACAGTAGAGCTGGAGGTCCCGGTCGATGCTGGTATAGATCCGGGCTGCGGCCGGGTAACGGTTCCTCATCTCCTGGGCAAAATGGGGAGCGATAAAGGGGAGGGGAGTCCGTTCCCCTGGCACCTCTTCCAGTAAAGCCCGCTGGTATTCCCCGGCTGTCAGGAGGCCGTGCCGGTAAAAGCGGGCCAGCGCCCGGTCCCGGGCCCGCCGGGCCTCTTCCGGGTTGAGATCCGGGCGGTAGCGGTTGGGCGATTTGGGCAAAACAGTCAGAAGGGCCGCTTCGGCGATGCTCAGGCCCGACGGTTCCTTTCCAAAATAGAGCCAGGAAGCGGCGGCCACCCCTTCGATATTCCCCCCGTATGGCGCCATGTTGAAATAGATCTCCAGCAGTTCTTTCTTGCTATACCTCTGTTCCAGTTGGAAGGCGCGGAAGATCTCCCGGATTTTGGCAGACCAGGTCCGGGGTTTCGGCTCCATCATCCGGGCGATCTGCATACTGATGGTCGACCCCCCGGCGACAATGGTTTTCGCGCGCAGGTTCTGGTAGGCGGCGCGCAGGAAAGAGAAGGGGTTGACCCCGGGGTGCCAGAAAAACCAGCGGTCTTCATAAAAGACCAGGAATTTTTGGAGTTCCGGGGAGATCTGCTCCAGCGGTGTCTGGAACCGCCATTTCTCGTCGACCGAAGTGAAGGCCCGCAGCAGACGGCCTTTACGGTCAAAGACCAGGGTGGCTGTGGGCCGGTGAAGCGCCTCCTCCGGGAAGGACGCCAGCCATAGAACAAGCTGGGCCAGGCAGAAAAGGATAAAGAAGAGGAGAACGGCGACGGTCAGCCGTTTTTGCTTTTCTCCCATTTTCGCCCACGAGCGTGCGCGCGCAACCCCGGCCAGGTACTTTTTTGCCTTTTCCCCGGCCCCGGTCAGGCCCTTCTTTGCTTTCTTCCAAACGCCGGCCAGCTGGCCCGGTCCCCTGCGGGCCCGGGCCAGGAAAAGAGAAAGATGCGAGGAGATTGTCCGGCCTTCCCTTTGTTGCCTGGTCATTTCCGCTCACTGCTCCATATCCTTATTCCGGGTCATTGCTCCAGATCGTTATTGCCGGTCACTACTGCACGCCCTCCTCCGAGCCAGCGCTGCGCGGGATAACCGACAGGATACCGCTCCCGGCCGCGCTCTGGATCTCCGGTTCATAGATACATTCCGCCTTGATTGGCGGGAGGAAGAACTCGCCGCAGGTCACCGCCCGCAGGGCGTAGTAGAACCGGTAGGTCCCCGCCTTCCGGAGGCTGGTGAAGAGGAGCAACCGGTCATCCCTGATATCCATGTAGTCGACGGGGAAGTCGGTTGCCCGGGCCAGCCAGGGGATGCTCTCCCGCGACTGGAGCCGGGGGTTCTCAATCTCCAGCCCGGCAGGGAGGAGATCGGCAATGACGATATTCTCCAGGTTATCTTCCATGGCGGTTATGGTGATCTCCGCGATTACCAGGTCCCCCTGGGTGATCCCATCCGGCGGCAGCGGCCTGCCGTTTTTGTCCAGGTATTCACGGCGAACGGCGAGCCCCCGGTCGTGTTCGGGAACGGCCAGCCGCCGCGGGACACCGCTGCTGCTCAAGAAGTAATAGCACTCGCCTTCACCTTCGATCTTGACAGTCAGTTCGCCCCGGGCGATCCGGGCATCGCTGAGCCTCGTCTCTTTCTCACTGTCAAAGCGGGCCAGGACCTCTCCGTCCAGCAGGACTTCGCCTTTGTAGTCCCCGGCCGTCTTTTTCCGGGCAATCTTCCCCAGGGCCATCAGGGCGAAGGCATTTTCCTGGGTCGTACCCCAGCGCCCCGGTTTCGCCGCCTGGCTCAACCGCTCCACCAGCCGGTAAATGGCGGGATTTTCCGGATCGATATCCGCCAGGGCGCCCAGGATGATGGCGTCGGCGCGGACCGGGGAGTTGAAGTTGCCGCCGGTCTCCCGGCGCTGCCCGGGGGAAGCGGCAGTGGTTACCGGGAGCAAAGAGACGGCGGTTTCCCGGTCGCCCGCATAGAAGTAGGCGGCGGCCAGTTGGGCACGGGAGTAATGACTCAACTTCTCGAACTGGTGGTTTTTGATATAGGTCATCGTGCTCAACTGGGGCCGGCCCGCAAGGCTCAAAACATACAAGGCATAGACCCGGGTCTGCAAGGCATAGGGTTGGTCATCGCTGCCTTTCGCCACAAATTGCAGGTGGGAAAGGGCGTTCTTGTAGACCCGGTCAGCCACGGCATAACCGGCCTTTCGCGCCTCCACCAGGAAATGCGTGGCATAGATGGAACTCCAGCGGTTGCTGAAGGTCCCCCCCGGCCAGTAGAGGAAACTCCCGTCCCGCAGGCTCATGCTTTCGATCATCTCGATCCCTTCCTGCACGAAGGCGGCGGCGTTCCCGCCCTTGAAAATGTCGCTACCGGCGATCCGGGCCAGGTCGTCGAAGTAGAGGAGGGGGAAGAGCTTGGAGGTGACCTGTTCCAGGCAGCCGTAAGGATACTGCAGCAGGTAGCGGAGGCTCCCGGCCAACTGCAGATCGGGGAAGGGGGCCAGGGTCAGGGCATACTCCTCCGTGCCGGGGAACCATTCATCCTCAACCTTTATTGTCAGGGGTTTTTCAGCCGTAACAGTCCCGGTGAAGAGGCGCCGGGTGAAAGGCGCCGGCGGGCGGACCGGCAGTTCTTCGGTATGCTCCACCAGCAGGTTGTTCTTGCCGGAAGCGGTCAGGGTGAAACGGACCTTGCCGGTGGCTTCTGCGGCCTCCAGGTTGAAAAGGAGGCTTTTTTCTTCCCCTGCCGCCAGGTGCAGGCTCTGCCTTGCCGGGCCGGCCACGGCGACCGGGCCGTCGACCGCCAGGGCGAGCTGGAACTGGCCGTCTTCCCCTGTGCCGTTGAAGACGGAGACCGGGACGGTAAACTTGTCGCCCGGGGCGACAAACCGGGGGAAGGTCGGCGTGAGGACCACCGGATCCCGGACAATCCGTTTATCCTGGACCGCACCGACTTTGTCGCCGTCAATGGCCACGGCCATCAGCCGTAGAGTACCGTTGAATTGCGGGATCTCCAAGCTGACCTCCGCCTCTTTCGCTTTGTTGAGGGTCAGGATCCCCGACCAGAGGGAGACCGGGATCACCCGGCGGAGGGAGACCGGGGTCAGGTGGCGCCTGCGGATGGCCTCCTCTTCATCCATGCCGCCAGCGGGCGGCCCCGGTGTCATTGCCGGTTCCACCTCCGGCAGGAGCATCCCGTAAAGATCATAACTGGCGACAGCCAGTTGTTTTTTGCCGTAAAAGAACCCCAGCGGGTCAGGGCCGGTGTACCCGCTCAACTGGCAGATCCCTTCGTCGACCGCTGCCAGGGTGAGGCGGGTTCCTTCCCCGGCTCCCGGCGCGGCGATTTTCACCTTGATCTTGGTATTCGGCCGGATCTCCTCCGGCGCCTCCAGGCGCAGATCCAGCCTTTTGCCGGAGGTGACCAACTGCAGGGGGATGGTCCCGAAAGCCCTGGCCGGGGTGGTTTTATCCCGGTCGCCGGGTTCCCGGAGGAGATGGACGGTGACATAAACATTGGGCAGGTACTCCTCTTTGACCGGGATGGAGACGACCCCGGTGTTCTCCGGCAGGTCGATCATCTGGTAACTGTAGACCTTTTCCCGTTCCACGGTGACCAGCGCCTTGCCGGCAAAGGGCGCTTTAATCTGGACCTGGGCGGTCTCTCCCGGGCGGTAGGAGGCCTTCTCCAGGGTGAGCTGGACTTTGTCCGGGTTATCCATGGCCCAGGGGGCAAAACCCCAGCCGCTCACGTAAAAGTTGAGGGAAGCCTGGACGCCTTTTTCCATGGTGTCGCGGATGACGATCTGGTAGCGCCCGTAATCCCTGGGAGTGTAGCGGAAGACCTGTTCCCCGGTGGCAGCCGGCAACTCTTCGCTATGGACCTTTATCTTCTCTTCCACCGACTGGAAACGGTAGCGGCCTTCCGCGTCCCGCCGGTACACGCTCTGCCAGGTGATCCGGTAAACCTCCGCCACCAGGCTGGAGGCCTCGACGGGCTGGCCTTCCCGGTTCAGAACCACATAACCGGCGGCGTATTCTTGGCCAACTTGGCCGTACCCCTCGCTGAGAGGCTTGATCCCGATATACCGGCGGTAGGGGTAGAAGTTCACGCTCCGGTAGGCGCTGACCGCCCGGCCGCCCTCCTCGCTGACGGTGGCCTGGAAGACGGCGTTGATGATGGCGGGAGGGGTGATTACCATCGGGAAGACGTAGGAGAACTCAGCCCGCCCCTCTTTATCCAGGATTTTTTCGCCCAACTCGTGATGGATGGGGGTAAAGCTCCGCTCGCGGTCGCCAAAGGTGTAGGAGGCATAACCTTCCGGCCGGAAATCCTTTGCCTCCAGGGTCACCTTCATCCCGGCCCGGCGCCCGGCGGCGGGCGGGCCGAAAAGGTTGACCCCTTCCACCAGGAGGGAAGCCCGGGACCCGGGGGTGTAGGCGGAACGGTCGGGGGTGAGCGTCACCTTAATCCGGTCCGGCATAAACTCTTCCACGCTGAAGGTGGCGGAACCGGCCGCCTCTTCGGCGATGAGCGCCCGCACCGTGTATTTCCCGGTTTGCGCGTATTCGGGGATGGGGAGCGAAAACTCACAGATCCCCTGGTCCCTTGTGTTGCCCAGCAATTCCCGGAAGACCTGGCCGTCGGGCTGGCGGATCTCCAAACGGACCGGGAACTCCGGCGGGACGGTCACCTGCGGGCCGCGGACGACCGTAACCAGGTTGGCCGTATCCCCGGGGCGGAAAAGGTCCCGGTCCATGTAGATGAAGGCCTCGTACCCCTTTTCCAGTGTGGGGCGGCCGCGGGTATCAAAATCAGCAAGGGAGATCCGGCCATCGTTTAGCTTGATAAAGGAGAAGTCGTCCCCTTCTTCCGCCAGGATAATAAAGGGCTCAAACTCTTCCCGCTGGCTCCTGAGGTTGCGAAAGACGGCGACTCCTTGCTGGTCCGTGGTGGCCGTGCCCATGGTCTGGTTGTTCCTGCTGAGGAGGGTCACGCGGACCCGGGGTTTCGGTTTCAGATCCGTGAGGGAATTCACCCAGACCAGGAGGTCGTCGCCGCTCATCTTGGCGACCATCCCCAGGTCGGTAACGATGACGTTTTTCAGATCCCGGCGCCAGCGGTAATCATGATCATAGGCGATTACCTGGAAAAACCCACGGTGGGCGCCGGTCAGGTATTCGGCAAGGCTGATCGGTGTGGTCACCACCTGGTTTTTGGCGCCGGGGATCTCGATCACCTCTGATTTGACGACCTTGCCCACATGGGAGAGGCCGTAATAAGCCATGTAGTAGTCGGAGTTGTTAAAGAAAACCACCAGGTTGTTCGCGTAGATCTTGCGGATCTCCAGGTTCACCCGGTCCACGTTGACCGTTTCCAGGCCCAGGTTGAGATGGCCGCGGCTGGAAAGGTACCGGCCGGGGGAGTTGAAGCTAAGGCTGGGTTCCAGATCACCAAAGGTGACCACCTGGGAAAAATCGCGGGCCAGCGGGTAGCCGTCGGGAGCCGGCAGGCCGGCCAGGACGGTCACAGTGTAGCTGGCATCCGGCTTGAAGTTGTTACTCTTGAGGAGGACCGTAGGGCCTTTCCCTTCCACCCGGAAGGGGATCTCCGGCCGGATCTGGATGAAGTTGGTGATGGAATCAAGTTCCGGCGGTTCCGAAAAACTCAGGGCGATCCAGAGGGAGCTTTCGTCACCCTGCGGTGCGATACCGGTGACCGCCAGGGTTTTCTTTTCCCCCAGGACCCGGGTGAGTTTGAAATCATCGGCGAGGCCCAGGTCGCCTTCGCGCCCGCGGAAACCCCGCGGCAGGCTCAGTTCGATAACCTGCTGCCGGTCGGTCCGGGCCAGGGGTTCACTGCGGAAAAGAAAAGACCTGCCGTTTTCTTCGGTTTGGAGATGGAAGTCGAGAGGCTGGCCGCCCTGGAACCGCAGTTGCAGGTGTTTTTGGAGTTCTTCATGGTCGACCGGGTGGTTGAAGGCGATCCGGATCTCCGCCACCAGACCCCCGCCGGTTGGCTGTTCCGGCGTTTTCAGGTTGAGCGTCGCGCTCTCCACCTTGATCCTGGGGGTGGAAAATTCAACTTTCCGGCGGCCACTGAAGTTTTGCCGTTCAGCCAGGAAGAGGCCGGGGTTAACCTCTGCACTGTAGGAAGTGGAAGGCCGGAAAGGCATTTCCGGGAGGAAAAGCAGTTCCTTCCGGGAGACCCACCGGAATTTTCCCGGGACCTCCGGGGTGAACTGCACCAGCGGCCGGTCGATGGTCTTCCCGACCTCCTCCTCGGCAACCACCGGCTTGGAAAAGGCAAAGGTGAGATTGGCACGGAGCTCAACCTCGCCGGCAGGCCGCATCTCCACCAGGCGGACACTGTCGCCCCCCAAGACCAGGCCTTTGCTGAAGAGGAAGAGCAGAAACGCCGCGCAGAGGAGAATTACCAAAGCCAAAAGCAACCACAAGACCTTTTTATCTTTTTTCTCCGTAATCACCTCGACCATGGCTCACGCCTCCTTAAAGAAGATAAACTAAAGAATATAAATAACAAATGAATGCATAGACAAATGAGTACAGACAGATGAATACAGGCAAATATATGTACAGGGAAAATTGACAGGATTTTACTCATTGTTACTTTCTTTCTCCACCCGGTAAGGATTTCCTGCTGTCAAAGGAAACCAGGGACGCCGGCAGGCGCCCTCTTTGTAAGGAGTTGTATTTTTTGAAACAGTTACCTGCAGATAATGATCTGTTTGATAACAATGAAACTATATGCAAGCCATATACAAGAAGAATGATATCTGGGGCGGGAATGATTCCGCCGTTGGTAAAGGGGGGTTTTTGCCTTGTTCTTCTCAAAAGAAGGTAATCAAGGTTTTCATCGCGAATAAACGTAAGTTAATTATAATTGGGGAGGGAATTTGGATGCGCTACGGATATTTCGATGATGAGCGGAAGGAATACGTGATTGAACGCCCGGATACGCCCATGTCCTGGATTAATTACCTGGGCACCGCCGATTATTGTGGGATTATCTCAAATAATGCATCGGGTTATTCCTTTTACCGTTCGCCCAAGAGCGGGAGGATGCTGCGGTTCAGGTTTAACAGTATCCCCATGGACCGGCCCGGTCGTTACATTTACCTCCATGACCACAAGAGCGGGGATTACTGGTCCGCCACCTGGCAACCGGTGGCCAAACCCCTTGAGAATTACCGGTCCGTCTGCAGGCACGGCCTGGGTTATACCTGTTTTGAAAGTGAGTATGACGGGATCAAAACCAACTACCGGGTCTTTGTCCCCATCGACCGCCCGCTGGAGGTCTGGGAGGTTGAGGTGGAGAACCTTTCCAGCAGCGAACGCGACCTCTCCCTCTTTCCTTATGCCGAATGGTGTTTTTGGCATATAGACCAGGACTTAATCAATTTCCAGTACATCTTATATACCTGCCGGATGAGCTATGACGGGGACGGGATTATCGACTACACCCTGCGCTGGCCCCAAGGGAATGAAGACAAAGGGTATATGGCCTCGGTGCTGCCGGTAACCGGTTTCGAGACCGACCGGGAGGTCTTTATCGGCCCTTACCGGGATGAGGGGCGGCCGGTTGCGGTGGAGAGGGGGGCTTGCGCCAACTCCATTGCCATTGGCGGCAATGCCTGCGCTGTCCTGCAAAACCGCTTCATTTTGGCTCCCGGGGAGAAAAAACGGGCGGTCTTCATTATCGGGGTCGGCGATGCCCGCACTACCGGGCGGGAAGCCCGGGATTATTACAGCCGGCCGGAGGCGGTGGAAAAAGACTTTGCCGTCCTGCAGGAGTATTGGCGGAAGCGTCTGGCCAACTACGGCTGCAAAACACCGTCGCCGCTGGTGGATACGATGGTGAATATCTGGAACCAGTACCAGTGCCACACCACCTTCAACTGGTCCCGTTCCGCTTCGTTTAATGAGGCCGGCGGCCGTGACGGCATCGGCTACCGTGATACCAACCAGGATACCCTGGGCGTGGTCCATGCCATCCCCGATCTGGTCCGTGAGAAGTTGCTTGTGCTCCTTAAGGGGCAATTGGCCGAGGGTTATGCTATGCACGGCTTCCAGCCCCTCTTCTGGTCCCAGGGGCCCCACAACATCCCGGAACCGGACCGGATCTTCTCCGATGACCACCTCTGGTTGCTCCTCTCCGTACCGGCCTATATTAAAGAGACAGGTGACTTCGCCTTCCTCGAAGAGGTGGTGCCCTTTGCCGACCAGGAGGAGGCCACCGTCTACGAGCATCTCCGGCGGGCCCTTGAATTTTCCTGGAAAAAACGGGGGCCCCACGGGCTCTTGCTGGGCCTGGCAGCCGATTGGAACGACTGTATCAACCTCAAGGGGAAAGGGGAAAGCGTCTGGAGTACTTTCCTCTATTACCGGGCTTTGACCGAGTTTATTGAACTGGCCCGGCGGACAGGGAAAGATGCCGACGTTAAGCTCTTTACGGAGCGCCGGGCTGAGATCAAGGAGCTCATTGATACCCATGCCTGGGACGGGGAGTGGTTTCTCCGGGGTTACCTGGACAGCGGCCGCAAACTGGGCGGGCGGGAGAGCGAGCAGTCAAAGATCTTCCTCAACAGCCAGTCCTGGGCGGTCTTTTCCGGCGCCGCCAGCGGGGAAAAGGCCCGCATGGCTTTGGACAGCATGCACCGCTATCTCGTAACCGAGCATGGCATCGTCTTGAACCACCCGGCCTACCGGGATACGGACAATGAGATTGGGGCCATCACCAGCTTCCCGGCGGGGCTTAAGGAAAATGCGGGGATCTTCTGTCACGCCAACACCTGGGCGGTGATTGCCGAGTGCCTCTTAGGCCGGGGCGACAAGGCTTTTGCCCTCTACACCTCATTCCTGCCGGCCGCCAAGAACGACCGGGCGGATCTTTACACAATGGAACCCTATGTTTATGCACAGTTCATTACCGGCATTGACCACCCGTATTATTTCGGGCGGGCCCGCAACTCCTGGTTGACCGGGACCGCCGCCTGGAGTTTTGTCGCGGTCTCCCAGTACATCCTGGGGGTGCGCCCGGATTACGACGGCCTGGTCGTCGACCCTTGCATCCCAGCGGAGTGGGACGGTTTCGAAGTGACCAGGGTCTGCCGGGGGAAAACCTTCCGGATTAAGGTGAAAAACCCGCACCGCAGCGGCTACGGGGTGAAAGAGCTTAAAGTAAACGGCAGGGTTCTCCCGGGGAACATGATCCCCTATACAGAGACGGCGGAAGAGAACGAGGTCGAGGTAACCCTGGGTTGACAGGTTGATGGGCAAGGGAGTAAATTTTATGAAAACCTTTTGGCAGCGGCTGCAACCGGTTTTCGTCTGCCTTTTCCTGCTTGGCCTCTTCCTGGCCGTAACCGGCCGGCCGGCGGCTGCAGGAATGCTCACCATGGAGACCCCGCATTTTAATATCCACTTCCGGGAGTATCCGGGGGCGGAAGAGGTGGCAGCCAAGGTGGCGGCGATTGCCGAAGAAATCCATGCTGTCCTGATAGAACGCATCGGGTATACGCCCGCGAAGCGCACGGAGATCTATCTCATGGACACCACCGATTTTGCCAATGGTTTTGCTGATGTGACCTATTTCAACCGGATCGGTATTTATCTGGTCTATCCGGATTTGGATGCGGAATGGACCGGAGGCCTGACCATGAAGGCCGAGGATTGGTTACGGCTGGTGTTAACCCACGAATACGCCCATATATTGCAGTTGGATATGAACGGGGGGATTACCGCCGCCATTCGCCGGGTTTTTGGCCGGATCCCTTTGCTCGCAACCCCTAATGTACTTCTCCCCCTTGCTTATCTTGAAGGGTTCGCCGTCTATGAGGAGACGGCAAATACCGGAGGCGGGCGGGGAACAGACCCTTATTTTGATATGTATCTCCGCACCGCCGTCCTTACGGATACAGTCCCCACCTTCAGCCAGATGCTGGGTGCATATGATCTGGATGAATGGCAGCCGGCAGGGACCGTTTATCTTTATGGCTGGTCGCTGGTGGATTATATCGCCCGGGAGTATGGGGAAGAGGCGCTGCGGAAGGCGAATGAGAGCCACGGCAGCCTGCTGCGGCTGGGCCTTTTCGATGCGCTTGCCCGCACCCTGGGCAAGCCCGCCTGGGTGCTCTGGAAAGAATGGCGCCGTGATCTGGAGGAACGGTACCGGGCGCAGGCTGCGGAAGTTGAAGCCGCCGGACTTACGCCGGTGGAAGAATTGACCGGCCCAATAATGGCAGCCGCTCCCGTTTTCAGCCCGGACGGGAGAAGTCTGGCCTATATAACCCTGGGGAAAAAGACCTTTTATCCCGGCCTTTACCTGAGGGATTTAGCCTCGGGAAAAGACCGGCTGCTGGTAGCGGGGTATATCTCCTCCCGCCCGGCCTGGTCCCCTTCCGGACGGCAATTGGTCTATGCCAAACCCGGATATCTTGACGGGGAAAGATTCTATAATGATCTTTACCTGTACGACCTGGACCAGAAGGAAGAAATAAGGTTGACCTGGGGGGCCCGGGCGACGGACCCGGCCTGGGCGCCTTCCGGCGACTACCTGGTTTATGTGGCCCGGGATAACCTGGAGACCATGCTCTGCCGGTACAACCTGGCCACCGGTGAAAGCCTGGTTCTCCTGCCCGGCGGGGGCGAGATCCAATATGCCGCCCCGGCCTTTTCCCCGGACGGGACCGAATTAACCGTGGGGGTCTGGTACCCCGGGGGAGAACACGGAATCGCCCTCTTGAAGAATGACGGCTTTGGTTTTCGTTTGCTCCTTTCCGACCGGAGCAACAACCGGAGCCCGGTTTTTACCGCGGACGGCAAGTATATCCTTTTTGCTTCCGACCGCGACGGCACGCATAACATATATGCTTTTGTCCCAGATACCGGGGCCCTTTGGAAATTGACCAATACGCTAACGGGGTTTTTTGCCCCCGCGCCCGCACCGGACAGCCAAGAACTGGTGATGATGGCCTACGGGGCCGGCGGCTACCGTTTGGCCCGGGCAAACTGGGCGGACTTGCTCTGGGAAGAGGTGGCTGTTGCATTCGAGACGCCCGCCAAAAACGAAGCACCCGGTGAAACTCTGTCCACGCCCGTAGAGGGTTCCACCAGGCAACAGGCAGCGGGATACCGGGTCAAACCGTATAACCCTTGGGAGACCTTGAAACCCAAATATTGGCTGCCGGTGCTCGGTGTTGATACCCGAGGCGGGCTACGGCTGGGCTTTGAGACCAGCGGGTTGGACGCTTCAGAACGCCATGGATATCAAATCCGGTTAGCCCACGGGTTGAAAAGTGGGGAATCCGAGATTTCCCTGGGTTACTGGTATGATCCACCGGGACGTCTCTATCTTGATTTGGCACTGGATGCCATCACCAGGGAGAGTATAGAAGGCGGTGGCCGCCAGGACCGTTTCGGTTTCGGGGCCACAGCCGGCCTTTGGTACCCGGGGATGCAGGCCTCCCGGGACCTTTTTACCGGGGTTTATTTGGAAACAACAAAACCGGCGCCGCCGGTCACCGGGACGGAATGGACCGGCCAGGTTTATGCGGGCGTGTGGGAAGAGACCAAAGGTGGGAAAGGCCCGTCGGGTTATTGCCGGGAAAGGGAATTAACCGCCGGGTTCTGCTTTACCGGAGAAGAAAACGGCTTTTTTGGGGAAGGATTCTGGAAGTATTCCCGTATCCGGCGGGGGGTGCCCAGGACAACCTGGAAAATCTCCGCCGGCCTTTCGCAATTGCCGGGGTATTTTGAACTCGGGGGGGCTCCTGGCGGCCATTGGAAGAGTATTTTCACCGGTTACCCATATGAGAGCCATTATACGGTACGCGGGTTCGACTCCGGCACTGTCGCAGGGAGCGGTTTTCTTTTACTGAATGCCGAAACCTACCCGCTCCGCATTCCGGTGGAAAAGGGCTTGTGGGATTGGCCGGTTTTCTTCCGTCAAGTCCGGGGCGGGGTTTTCCTGGATACCGGTTATGCCGCAGACAGCTGGGAGTTTACTGAATCCGGCTTGATTGCCGCCGGCGGCGTGGAGATCCGGTTGACCATGGATTTTCTGTACCAGCCTAATACGTGGGATTTCCGGTTTGGGTTTGCCTGGCCCCTTTACCCGCGCGGCCAGGACGAAACCCGCGCCTTCCGCATTTATGTGGGGATGGGCAGCGAGTTTTAGTCTTGTTAAAAAAACGGGAAAAAGAATAGCAGGCGGGCAGGAGAAAGCCGCCGGGGAGAAAAAAATAATGCAGAAAAAGAAAGAGAGGAAGGAAGCAAAAAGCAGGCAGTAATCTAAACCCGGCAGGCTGAAAAAAGAGCGGCTAAGAAAGGAGAAGGAGGAATGGCGATGAGCGAGGCCTATAACCCCTATGCCACAGCGCAGAAACAATTTGACGGCGTGGCGGATATGATCCAGTTGGAACCGGCGGTGCGGGAGTTTTTGCGCCAGCCGATGCGGGAGTATCATTTCACGATCCCGGTACGGATGGACAACGGGGAGGTCCGGGTCTTCAAAGGTTACCGGGTCCAGCATAATGATGCCAGGGGGCCGGCAAAAGGCGGCATCCGCTTTCACCCCGAGGAGACCGTGGATACCGTCCGGGCCCTGGCCATGTGGATGACCTGGAAGTGTTCGGTGGTGGATATCCCCCTGGGCGGGGGCAAAGGGGGGGTTGTCTGCGACCCCCGGAATTTAAGCGAACGGGAGCAGGAGCGGCTCTGCCGCGGCTATATCAGGCAGTTGGCGCGGAACCTGGGGCCGGTTTTGGACGTACCGGCGCCGGATGTCATGTCCAATGCCCAGCACATGCTCTGGATGATGGATGAGTATGAGACGATCACCGGCGGGAAATACCCCGGCGTCATCACCGGCAAGCCGGTGGGGATGGGCGGCTCGCTGGGCCGGACCGAGGCCACCGGTTTCGGGGTGATCTTCACCCTCCGGGAGGCCCTGCGGGAGTTGGGGATTAAACCCGAGGAAACCACCGCGGCGGTCCAGGGCTTCGGCAATGTTGGGCAGCACGCCGCCTTGAAATACCAGCAACTGGGCGGGACCGTACTTGCTGTTTCCTGCTGGGACAACAGGGATCAGAAGGCTTACACCTTCTATAAAAAAGACGGCGTGGATGTCGAGGCCTTAAGGGGAATCACCAGCATTTACGGGGATATTGACAAAGAAAAGGCACGGGATCTGGGTTATGAGATCCTGCCGGGAGAAGCCTGGCTGGAACAGCCGGTGGATATCCTGATCCCCGCGGCGCTGGAGAACCAGATTACCGGGGCCAATGTGGAAAAAATCCACAAGCAGGTGAAGGTGATCGCCGAAGGCGCCAACGGGCCGACCACCCCCGAAGCCGACGAGGTGCTGAAGGAACGGAAGATCTTCCTCATCCCCGACTTTTTGGCCAACGCCGGCGGGGTCACCTGCAGCTACTTCGAACAGGTCCAGTCGAATATGAATTATTACTGGGAGAAGGAAGAGGTCCTGGAGAAACTGGATACGAAGATGACCAACGCCTATCTTGCCGTGAGCAGCCTGGCCCGGGAGAAAAACCTCTATATGCGGGATGCCGCCTATATCATCGCCATCAACCGGGTGGTGGAGGCGGTCAAGAAACGGGGCTGGGTCTAGGCGGGGGGACTTCCGGGATTTCTTGGGACTCCTGAAAGCTTGCCAAAGTTCTTGTTGGTTTCCTGCCAATGACAGGAGCGGGGCCGGGCCGGGACCAAAAGCCCGCAGCGCGGGCTTGGTCACGGCTTAACCCCGCTCTTTTTTTCTGAAAAAACCCGGCCGCTTCCTGGCTAAAGGCCCGGTTGGTTGCAGGGGGTTTCGCGCGCGCGAGACGTTTTTAGGTGAGACAGGGAACCGTCCCCTGTCTTACGTTTATAGACATATTCACCGAAAACCGCCGGGTAATGCGGGGCGAATTCCTTCTCCCAGACCGGATCGGAGATTTTGGCCCAGGCTTCGGCGGCCTCCTGCACCGCCGGGGCCAGGCTGGTGAGGATCGTTTCCGCTCCCGGGTGGGTGGGCCGGAGTTGGTATTTATGGTACAGTTCCCGGAGGATTTCGGGACGGTCAATAACCATGCAGGGGCGTAAGAGGTTTTCCCCGTAGGGCGCCCGCTCCCTGATCTCCCGGAAGAAGGGGGAGTCCAAGATTTCGACCAGGGGTTTTTCTTTAATATTATCCAGGGCAAAATGGACAAAAACGCAGGGTTCCACGTAGCCGTGGGCGTTGATATGGAAGTAGTTGGCGCCCCCGGCCAGACAACCGTTGACATACGGGCCGTCGTTCCAAAAATCGGCCACCAGGATCTCTTTTTCCCGCCGGATTCGCTCCACAAGGCGGAGCCGCTCCAGCCGTTCCTCCGGGGTGACCATCAGCGACAGGTCCGGGTCGAGGCCGATGGGGATATACTGGAAAATCCAGCTGAAAACCGCCTTGTTTTCAATGAGCATCTCCCAGAACTCATCGTTCATCAGGACCTTATGATTCCGCCGGGTATGGGTGATCGACACGCCGAAGACGGCCCGGGCCTTCCGCAGGTTGGCAAAGGCCGTAAGGAGCCGCCGGAAGGTCCCTTCCCCCCGGCGGAAATCGGTCTCATCCTCTTTCCCCTCGATACTGATGGCCGGGGCGATATGGCCCAACCGGGCGATTTTTTCCGCGGCTTCTTCGTCAATCAACGTCCCGTTGGTATAAATCAGGAAGTAGCAGTCGTGGTGCTTGGCGAGGATATCCCAGAGCGGCCGGTAGATGAAGGGTTCGCCGCCGGAAATGACATAAAAATAGAAGCCCAGGTTCTTCCCGTCACTGATGATTTTGTCGAAGAGTTCCGGCTCCATTTGTTGTTTCTCCTCATATTCCCCGGCATAACAACCGGCGCATCTAAGGTTACAGGCATAGGTGGGGCTGATAACCATAAAGGCCGGCATGTGGATCTTCAGCCGCCTGGCGGTCTGTGCGCGCTTCCAGTCACCGGCCAGGATATCATTGATCACAAGGTTGTTGAGGAGTTTTTCTACGGTCTGCGGGTGGCTTTCCTGGACCAAACGGCGTATCAGGCGAACAGAGGGATGATCGTTTCTGATCAGCCCGGCGATCTCCTCCAGAGTCCGGCGTTGATCCGCCCGGAGGGCGAGGAGCTTGAGCGCCTGGATAACCCGGAGGAACTTCTCCTCCTGCCCGTCTTTGAGCATGCGGGATAAGTAATTGACAAAACGCCTGATGGTAAAGGTTTTTACCGGGTAAAGCCCGGTCAATTTCACCGCCTCCCCTCCGTATTTTCCCAATATTAATATATTTTCCAGAAAAGAGAATAATCCTTTATTTTTCCAGATAGAAACAACCGGCGGTTTCAGCGGCTTTCGGCGGAGGAGAGGATTTCGGCGAGGATCTTCTCTTTCAAAAGGTCCAGGCCTTCAAAGTCCATACACGGACGGTAACAATCTTCCAACTTGTCATGAATGGTTTTTGCCTGCCGGAGCCAGGCGACGGCCTTTTCCAGGAGGCCGGAAAGGACCGGCCGGATTTCACCGGCGTATCCGGCAAGCTCTTGCGCGCATGCACGCGAAGGATTCCCGGCCGCCGCCGGGTCCTCCAGGTTGAAGACCCGGGTGTTCCGGCCAGCCGGGTATTGGTGGGGCGGGGTGGAAGTGATCACCCCGGTCCCGATCTCCGGGAACCAAAGGTGGTCAATTTTTTCCGGGCACAAAGCGCAGTGAAAGATCTCCACGGCAAGCCTTTTTTCCCCCGCCACCCGGAGCAGGCTCTTAATAATGGGTTCCTGCCCGTATCCGGGCGGGCCCTCCAGCACATAGAGGAGGCCGGCATCTTGAAAGATGCTTTCCAGGTAGTGAACGGGCCCCGCCGGTGTAATGGCACTGGCAAAAAGCTGCCGGAGCTTTCCTCTGGAATTGCGGCCGCGCCGCTTTTCCCTGGCGCGCCTGCGGATCTCCTTCTCCATCTCTTTCGCCGGCGCCCGCCACCGGGCTTCCCCGGTCAAGCGCTGGTTGATCCGGGACCACTCCCGGTAGAGCGCGGCGGCGGCGCGGAGATAGGCGTAGGCTTTGGCAAAGCAGAGACTGCCGGTACGCGTCAACTCCAAAATCGTCTTTTTCTTTTTTTTCAGTTTCTTTTTGTCCCAGAAGGCCCCAAAATTCAGGATCTCGTCCACGGTCCCCGGGTACCGGGGGTCAACGGCATGGGGGAGAGTCCCGTCAATCATGGCCATCCCCAGGGAGGGAAAGACGACGCCGTCCAGGGAGCCGGGATCCGAAGAGCAGTGGATAAACTCCACCGGCAACCCCAGGCGGAGGATCTCTTCCCCGGCCTCTTTAATAAAGGTTGACTTGCCGGTACCCGGTCCCCCCTTAAGGATATAAAGATGTTCGGTTTCTTCTGTGGCCACCTCTCCGTAAAAAGAGAAAAATCCTTCTCCCGTATTGCCCCCCAGAAAGATATCCCTGCTTTTCCCCGGGGATTTTAGCATCTTCTCCCCTCCCGTGCCTATCCTTATGGTTTGTGCTCCATCCTTACGAGCTCCAGGGCCTGGTATATAATTTATGCGGCTTTTTCCCGCACGTGCCGCCGGGACAGAGGCATTTTTCCTCCCGCGGTTGCGCCTTTTGGCCTATGGAAGAATAGAATAAAGTACTTCCGGCTACAGGGCCAAAGGAAGCAAATAGAATGGCAGGGGAGGTTAAGATGATGTATGAGATGAATTCCGGCCTGCAGCTGGCCAGGGCCTACGTTCCATCGCAAGTATTCACCCAGCGTTTCAGCGCCATGGAAGGTTTGAGTAAAGGGACGATTTTTCCCGAATTATATATGCCTTACCGTCCCCGAAGATACTAACCGGCCTCCGGGAAATTCCCGCCGGGGGCGATACGCCCGTGCGATGCTCTGCACCGCTGTTCTCTTATGGGCACAGATAACCTCTCCGGACGGGCTTCTGGAGGATGGGCTTCCCGGAGAGAAGTGCGGGGCGCAGGCGGCGCCGGAGCGAGAGAAGGAGGAGGATGCGGAATGAACCGTGACCAAGTGGCGGCCCTCAAGGAACTGATGGCCCAGGAGTTTACTGCCCTTGAATTCCATTTGTACCTGGATACCCACCCCACCGACCAGAGGGCGTTGATGGAATACAACGAAGCCTGCCGGCAGTTAATGGTCCTGAAACAGCGCTACCAGCAGTGTTTTGGCCCGTTGACCTTCTGTGAAACCAGTGGCTATCCCTGGCAATGGATTGAAGAACCCTGGCCGTGGCAGATATCTTATTAAGGAAAGGAGAAAAGGGGAATGTGGATTTATGAAAAGAAGCTTCAATACCCGGCCAAGGTGGGACGGGCAAATTTACGGATGGCCAAATACCTGATTACCCAGTATGGCGGGCCGGACGGGGAATTGGCCGCTTCCATGCGTTATCTCACCCAGCGGTATACCATGCCCACCGGCCAGGCGAAAGCCATCCTGACGGATATCGGTACCGAAGAACTGGCCCACCTGGAGATCATCGCCACCCTGGTTTATAAACTGATGGACCGGGCGACCGTAGGGGAGATTGAAGCCGCCGGCTTGGGCGCATATTACGCCGACCACGACAAGGCCCTTTACCTCGTGAACGGGGAGGGGGTCCCCTGGACCGCCGCGTATATCCAGTCCAAGGGCGACCCGGTGGCGGACCTCCATGAGGACATGGCCGCAGAGGAGAAAGCCAGGGCAACCTATGAATGGTTGATTAACCTCTCCGACGACCCGGACCTCAACGATACCTTGAAGTTCCTCAGGCAAAGGGAGATCGTGCATTTCCAGAGGTTCGGCGAGGCGTTGCAGATTGTCCAGGAATACATGGACAGCAAGCGGATATATTAGAAAAAGCTTTTAAACTCAGCTATGACGGCAACCATAAATGTAACCGGGTGAAGAACGGTTTGGCCGTTGCCGGTTCCGGCCAACGGTTAACCGGGCCGGTTACATTTATAATTTATAAGATATTCTCCAGGCTCAACCTTTGCTTATCCGGGATCTGGTTGATGATCTGTTTCATCTGCACAATTTCGGTCAAGGCAAAAATGTAGACCTGGTTCTCCAGGTATGATTTGGCCCGGGCCAGGGCCAGTTCAAACTCGTCCAACTCCTGGTGGTCAATGAGGAGGACCCAGACCCTTCTGGTGGCGGTCCATAACTGGTTGACCTTTTTTACCTGCTCATCCAGGCCGGCAAAATCGTTCTTGAGGACCGTCGCTTCCAGCTGGTCCAAGGCCTGCAGCAGAGCCTCGGATTGCCGCCCAATGACGATCTCCATATAAAACCCTATGCCCAGCAGGAAAAGGAAGAGCACCATTATCCCGATAAAGACCCGCATTTCTAACTCCTTTCAAACCCCGCCGTTTTCCCGGGGTTCCGGGTGTGCCTGGTAAAGCAGGCGCCCCTTACTGTCCAGGCTGGCAATGATGACCCGGGAAAGATCGGTAATCCCGAACTTCGCCAATTCCCCGGCCAGCCATTCCTTGGAGAGGGCGGCCCTTTCCAGGTTTTTCTCCTGGATCTCCCCGTCCATGATTAACGGGAGGGAGAGGCCTTCATAACCGGGGTCGATCTTCATATCCGCCGGGGTCAGGGGCCGGCGGTCCGCCTTCGGCAGGACGGAAAGGGAGCCGTTGGTTTCCAGGAGGGCAAATTCCACGTCCTGCAGGTCAAAAAAGCCTTTCGTCCGGAGTTGTTCCTGGAGGTCATCGAGGTTATAAAGGTTGTCGCGGAAATTCTCCCAATTAATCTTCCCGTTCTCCACCATGATTGTGGGTTTGCCGCAGATAATTGAGCGCAGTTTTTTGCTTTTCAGCGCCAGGTAAGAGATGCCCGTCTGGGCAATCAACAGGGTCAAGACGGGGATTACCCCGTTGATCAGGGCAAACCCCCGGTCCTGCATGGGTATGGCCACCAGATCGGCGATGAGGATTGTTACAACCAGTTCAAAGGGTTGCAACTGCCCGATCTGGCGTTTTCCCATCAGGCGCATAACCACGAGGACCAGGAGATAAAGGGTGATTGTGCGGATAAAAAGGATGAGCATCTTACCCGTCCTTTACTGGGAGGTTATTTTCATTATTCACCGAAAGCAGCGGGGATATACCATGGTCGCTGTCGCCCGTGGGGCTGAGGCCATCAAAGCCCGGCGCCGGGTGTGGTTAAAGGCAGCCTGTGGTATAATATAGGTGGGGAAGACCGCTGTTTTCCCGGAGAATAGCGGGTAATGTGGGGATTGCCAGGGAGAATTTACCCTTGTTTGTTGGGAGAAATTGTGGTATCATATAGTTCCGCGAACCAACTGCACCGGGCAACCGCAGGCGCGAGCGCCGAAAGGCGGCGTCTGAGGAAAGTCCGAACTCCACAGGGCAGGGCGCTGGATAACGTCCAGTGGGGGCGACCCCAAGGAAAGTGCCACAGAAAAGAAAACGCCGAATGCGGTCCTCTTGGACTGTTCATGGCAAAGCTGAAACGGTGCGGTAAGAGCGCACCGGCGGCTGAGCAATCAGCCGGCCTGGTAAACCCCGCCCGGAGCAAGACCGAATAGGAGGGGACAAAGTGGCCCGCTTTTCCCTCGGGTTAGGTCGCAGGAGGCGGCAGGCGACTGCCGTCCCAGATAAATGGTTGCCGCCGGTCGCACGACCGGAACAGAATTCGGCTTACAGGTGCAGTTGGTTCAAGCCCGTGTCCCACGGGCTTTTTCTTTTCTTGCCAGGTTCTGTTGGGGTTTGTCTGGGCTTTTTGTTTCGTCAATCCGGACCGGCCGCAGGTACAGGGGAGATACCGTTAGAAGATCCCGCCGCCTGCTTTCTTTATTAAGCCTTGCCCCGGCCGGCCGCAAGTAAAGACGGGAGCTCCTGCGCCAATTGGCGTAAGTTGGGAAAGGAGAAATCCGGCCGGGTTTTACGGGGGGCCTTCCCGATCAAAATCGTCTTCATGCCCACCCCGGCGGCGCCGGCAATATCCCGGTTTTCATCATCCCCGATAAAGAGGGTTTCTTCCGGTTTCACCCCCATTTCCCGGCAGGCGGCGAGGAAAAGGGCGGGTTGCGGTTTACCGGCCCCGACTTCACTGGAGATAATCACCGCCTGGAAGTGGTCTTTGATCTCCAGTTTTTCCAGGGCGTGTTCGACATAAGTACGGCCGTAGAAACCGTCGGTAACCAGGGCCATGGGGAGGCCGGCCGCGGCCACAGCCTTCACAGCTTCGACAGCCCCGGGCAGGGGATCGGTATATTTTAAAGCCTCTTCATAAACGGTCTTGGCCACCAGCAGGGGGTCATGAGGCTGGCCGGGGAAAACCCGGGTAATCAGGTCCTTCAGTTCGGGTTCGCGTTCTCCCGGGGTCGCCCGGAGTTTATAGTAAGCGCGCATCACCAAGTAGAACTTGTGCAAACTGGTAAAGAGGGAGCCGCAGAAGGGCTTCAGGGCACGGGCCAACCGCAGGCCGCCGAGGAGTTTTCCCCCGGCGTCGGTCCGGCAGAGCGTGCCGCCTAAATCCCAGAAAACGGCTTTGATCATAGGATAATCACTTCCTCGTCTTTTTCTTTTTCTAAAAATAGCAGTAAATTTGTGGTAATCTTTATTCTACAAAAAACCTCCTTCTTTTGCAAGCTTTTCTCCTTGTAACGGGAATAGGTCAGGAACGACCGGGAAAAGAAGGGGTGATACATAATGCAATGTTCAAGAATACCTGTTTTTAGCGGGAAAACCGTAAGTGGAAAGGAGAAATTGCATGAAACCTAAGGTAATAAAGGTCAAAAATGAGAACAATGATTTCCAGCGGGTGGAAGTGATCAAGAGAAACCGGGAAAAGAGAAATAAATACCAGGAGTTTTTTGTGGAAGGTGTCAAACCGATCAATTTTGCCCTCGAATATAACTGGAAAATCCGGTCTTTTCTCTACACAAAAGAAAGGCCCCTTTCGGGCTGGGCTAAAGAGATTTTGGAGAATTCGACCGCTGAATCCCATTTCGAGCTTCCCCTGAAACTAATGGAAAAACTCAGCGATAAAGAGGAAGAGACCTCGGAGTTGATTGCCGTAGTAAAAATGGGGAAAAACGATCTTTCCAGGATTAAAATTAAGAAAGACCTTTTGGTAGTGGTTTTTGACCGGCCGTCGAGCCATGGCAACCTGGGGGCTTTAATCCGTTCTTGTGAGGCCTTGAAAGTAGACGGGCTGATCATTACCGGGCATGCGGTGGATCTCTACGATCCGAGAACGATCAGGGCAAGTATGGGGACGCTTTTTGCCGTACCAACCCTGAGATTTCCTTCCCATCACCAGCTTATACCCTGGTTTCAGCGGTTGAAGGCGGAATTGCCCGCTTTTCAGATTATTGGTTCCACTGCCAAAGCCGGCCATCTGGTGGAGGAGGTGGATTTTACAAGACCTACGGCTTTGCTCATCGGCAATGAAACCTTTGGTCTGAGTAACAGCTATAGAGAAATATGCGACAATTTCTGCCGGATTCCCATGTATGGCAAGATCACCTCGTTTAATGTGGCGTGCGCGGGCTCGATTATCCTGTACGAGATCGACCGGCAGCGCCGGATTTGCCATCGATAATTTATTAAACAGATAAAGTAAAGTTTATATAAAAAGAAGGAAATAGGGGATTTGTGTTATATCTTATTATATAAGAAGTTAACAAAAGGTTAAAATCAAGGCCTACGGATAGGCCTTGGAAAGAGAGGAGGTGCGGCAAGCATATGGGAAAATGCGTTTTGAGGCTCTGAAAATTGTAAGAGACAAAAAAATGAAATTATGGTTCTTCTCCTATGTCCTCTCTGTCAT